>CAZNFS010000055.1:0-16973 GCA_964572695.1 uncultured Desulfobacteraceae bacterium | reverse complement strand
TAGATTATATATATTTTCACTAATAACAGGTACGTCTTATCCGATCACGTATGTATAGAGATATTTAATAATTTTACCTATCGGTATATTCATGATGACCAAATTGTTTTAAACTCGATGACAATAGATTATTTTGAAGCGTTTTTTTCTGATCATTTGTTGAGAAAAGTAATGGTTGATCCACATGAATTTGTTAACTGGCCACCGGCGATCAAATTGTTTTACAGGTTCTTATTTGAAAAAGAATATCTTGATGATCCAGAACCCTTCATCGGCATATTAGATGTGATGGAGCCGCTTTTCATTAAAACATTACGAGAAAAATATAGTTAACACATAATACCCTCAACTGGAGAATTCCCCTTCGATTAGCCGCCAAGGATTTAACAAAAATGACGCAACGAAGGACTATGCGATCGATTTCGATTGATGAAATGCTATTCATGGACGCCTTTGAGCGAGATGTCGACTTTGAAGATATGTCTCCACAGTGCACATACCTCGATCTGGAAACGGGGGATGTGATCTGGGTTTTTGAAGAGGACGAGGATGCGGACTTTTACGCCGGAATTGATCCTGACGAGAATCGTGATGAACAAGAGCGGATAGCGGCATCGCCTGAAAATTATCTGCAAGTTCCGGGTCGTGACCATTCAGAACATCACAGCATTCTTAAGGAGTTCCTTGGCACGGAATGGACGGAGGATAAAGACCTAATTCGGCGTGCCCGGCAAGCGTACTCTGGTTCTATTGGGCGATGGAGGGACAAGGTGGACAGCGACAAGGCCGTTCATGCGTACTATGATTTTCGCGAAAAGAAAATTAAACAAATGGCAGAAGAATACCTGCGAGAGCACTACATTAAGCCTAATTGGCGATAGACGCCGCCTAACAATGCAAATTTGCCCCTTTGATTAAAGGCCGCCATTCAACTGGTATCTGGACACGAAAAGCCATCGGCCCTATGAATCCTCGGGCCTTTGTCTTCAAGAAAGAACTTTAACGAAAAATCTCTTTTATGCACAGACACCCATATCCACCTGCTTATCAATCCTGGACTATCTGGGCCTTAGGCGTCACATTCTATTTCTCGGGTTTTTTTCATCGGATGGTCACCGCCGTCATGGCGGACCAACTTATGGCGGACTTTAGTATCGGTGCGACGGCGCTAGGCTTTTTTTCTTCTTTCTATTACTACAGCTATGTTGCCGTCCAGATCCCGGTCGGGGTACTTGCCGATTACTGGGGTCCTAGAAAATTACTGACCGCAGGTACCCTCTTATCGAGCCTGGGGGCTTTCCTTTTTGCTTTTGCGCCAACCCTTCTTATAGCCAACCTAGGGCGGCTTATCATTGGCGCATCAATCGGCGTTGCCTGGATTTCAATATTAAAACTGGCGACCCGGTGGTTTAGGCCGGATCGTTTCGCAGTTATGACCGGTTTGGCGCTTTCACTCGGTGTTTTCGGAGCGTTATCAGCGGGGGTGCCCCTCAGCGTATTGTTGAATTTTTTTGGATGGCGCCCCATTATTATGGGTGCGGGATCCCTGACTCTTTTATTGACTGTTATCATCTGGGTCTTCGTGCGTGACGATCCTGTTGCAAAAGGCTATGCAGGCTACACCGCGCTTCCAACAGGCTCGGACATTAAATCCCGTGCCGCTGTTTTATCTGATCTGATCCGGATTTTGCGCTTCGGAAATACCTGGATACTTGCGCTTGCACCCGCCGGTCTGGTTGGCCCTCTACTCACGTTTAGCGGGCTGTGGGCAATTCCCTATCTTACTACCCACTATCATTTAACGCCGGCAAAAAGTGCGACCATGACATCGATCCTTCTAATCGCCTGGGCAGCAGGGGGACCTGTTCTGGGCGCCCTGTCGGAAAAGATGGGACGTCGGAAACCGATCTACTTCATGGCCCTCTGCGTTGCGCTTATCGGCTGGCTGCCAATCCTGTTCAGCAAGAATTTGCCTTTGTGGCTCATCGCTATCTTGTTGGGTCAGATCGGATTTGCTTCGGGCGCCATCATCATCGGATTTGCTTTTGTTAAAGAATCTGTGCCGCCATCTTTGGCCGGCACCGCTACAGGTGTCTGCAATATGGGGATGGAGATGGGACCCATGCTTTTGCAGCCCTCTATTGGTTGGGTGCTCGATTACAGATGGAATGGGGTTTTGGAAAATGGAATTCGGACCTATGCATTCAGCGCCTACCAGTTGGCGTTTAGTCTAATGATAGGAGTGTCCCTTCTTGGCGTTTTGATGATCCCCTTTGCCAAGGAGACATTTTGTCAACAGCAGAGAGAATGAAAACAGCATCGAATTTAAGGAATGACGGAACGGGCTGAACAAAGACGTCTTTGAAAGCATCTGTTCGTTTTTGAACCGGACGAGACCCAGGTATCTCTGCCGGTTACCATCTGCTACCAATAGGGTGCCGACATGAAACCGATAGTAAGAATAGCTACAGCCCGGACCCCGGACGGGGGCGAGATGGTGCTTTATCAGCATGACCGTGATTTCTTGATCAAGATCAACGGTAAGGACTTGATGCACAGTCGCCAACATGAGTCGGAACTGGAGCTGGCGCGGCTGGGTTGTGCGCATCTGGCGGGTCGCAAGGCGCCCAGAATACTCATCGGCGGTCTGGGTATGGGCTATACCCTGCGCCAGGCTCTCGATATGCTCGGCCCACACGCCCAAGTGGTGGTGGGAGAACTGTTGGGTCCTGTAGTCGAATGGAATCGTGAGTTCCTCGGGGAGCTCAACGGTCGGCCGCTGGGGGACGAACGAGTTGACCTCAAGACGGGCGATATCGTCGAGCTTATCTCACGTTCCAAGGGCAGATTCGATGCGATCCTGCTGGATATCGATAATGGTCCCAGCGCGATGACCGATTCAGGGAACCGCCGTCTGTACGGTCGTGAAGGAATTCGGGCCTGTCGCAGCGCACTGAGTAAACAAGGGTGTCTGGCTGTGTGGTCGGCTGACCCGAGCAGGAAATTCGAGCAGCTCTTGATGAGTTGCGGCTTCCATGTGCGCCGTTTCCGGGTCCCCGCCAGGAAGGGGAGTAAATCGCAGTCACGTTTTGTATGGGTCGCTTCGGGGGACAAGAATATTCTGCCACCCGGTGGCGGCGAGCCGCGCCTGCTGCTCAAAAACAAGTCGAAGGGAAATCGCAGATGGCCCCGAAAGAAGCGATAGTCGCAGGCCCGCAGATTCACAATCCTGATTTAAGTTGTTAAAAATAAATGTTAAAGAGAAGATACATATGATAAGAATGTGAAAAACAAGTTTGAAAAAATTGATTAACAACACAAGCCTTGAGGCCGATATCGTAAGACCGGACAGGGCAGGATAGAAAAGGAGAATGTCTGCTGTGGATTCTAATGAAAAAAAGATAATCGAAGTGGTTGAGTCGCTGAGTGATGAAATGATCGATTTTACGCGCCAATTAGTTGCTGAAGCGAGCACCTTGGAAAACGAACTCTCGGCTTTAGAGGTAATGGAAAATGAGTTAAAAAAACTCTCTTTTGATCCAATCAGAATCCCGCTCGATGCAGACCAGATGGCAACTCATCCGGGGTTTGCTACGGTACCGTGGTCTTGTGAGGGCCGCTACAATATCGTGGCCAAAAAAGAGGCCATAGGGGGTGACGGCCGCAGCGCCCTTTTCAATGGTCATTTGGATGTAGTCAGTCCTGAGCCGCTCAAATTGTGGAACACAGATCCATTCGATCCGGTGGAAAAAGACGGTTGGCTGTACGGCAGAGGATCCGGGGATATGAAATCGGGTGTAGCGGCCATGACTTATGCGGTTCATGCACTCGAAAAAGCCGGCTTTGGTTTGCAGGCTCCGGTAACGATTGAAGGCGTGATCGAAGAAGAGTGTGGGGGCAACGGCGCCCTGGCTTGTGTAGCGGCCGGCTATGATGCTGACGCCGTTTTGATTCCGGAGCCGTTTGGACCTGCCATTATGACCGCGCAAATCGGCGTTATTTGGTTTAAGGTCAGCTTGACAGGCGTGCCCCGGCACGTACTTGAGGCCCAGGCTGGTGTAAACGCCATTGAAAAGTGTATTCCTCTAATTGCCGCTTTGCGGGAGTTGGAAGCCGAAATGAATCAGGATAAACACCCGGCTTATGAGGATGCCGAACATCCGATCAATTTGAATATCGGTATCATGAATGGCGGGAATTGGCCCTCGACGGTACCGGCGGAAGCGGAGTTTCACGGTCGGTTGTCCTTTTTTCCAGGCCAGACATATGAACAGACCCAAAAACGGATTGTTGCTGCGATTGCAGAGACAGTCCAAAAAGATCCCTGGCTTATAGAAAACCCGCCTCAGGTTGATTTCTATGGCTTCAAGTCAGAGGGTCATGTCGTGGAACGAAACCAGCCGGCCTTTAACCTGCTGAACGATTGTCACCGGATGCTATATGGACAAGATGCGGAAGACATGGTCACCACCGCCACCACCGACGTGCGGGCTTTTCACTTCTTCGGTCAGGGGCAAGCGACCTGTTACGGCCCGGTGGCAGAAAACATCCATGCCGCCAATGAACGCGTCAAAATTGAAAGCGTTATCGATACGGCCAAGGTGTATGCGCTGTTTCTATCCCGCTGGTGCGGGGTGACTGACTAGTGCCATTATTATGAATTTTTATGTGAAATTAAGAGAAAAGGAGGGCATATGATGACTGATTTAGATCTGATTACCCAGACTGTGGAGCACTACTTCAAGGGGATGTATCATTCTGATACCGAACGGCTCAAAAAAGCGTTTCATCCGGATGCATTTCTTTTTGGGCATTTTAAGGGGAGTTTTATGCATGTTCAGGCCGGGGATTGGTTTGAGATGGTGAAAAAAAGACCCGCTCCGGCTGAAAATGGTGAAGAATACGATATGCGCATCGTCTCCGTCGACATCACCGCAGGGGTCGCATCGGTCAAAGTCGCCGATTTATACATGGGAATGCGGTTTACGGACTACCTCACTTTGTTGAAAATTGACGATCGCTGGCTGATTGTCAATAAGGCCTACCACCACGACTAAAGCTGATGGCGTCGTAAAAAGCCGCGAATTAAACCATAGAGATGGCTAAGTAAAAAGGTTCATATACAAGGCGTGGTATTTTTTCAGGAACGAGGCCATACATGTAGTATGCCGAGTGTCTGAAAAAATACTACAACGCAGTAGATGGGACTTTTTACGACGCCATCAGTTTTAATGCGTTATGACCGCAAATGGCTTCAATTTCGGTTTTCGTCAAACCGGCGGTTTGCATTTCTGAAAAATAGCGCGACGGGTTGATAAGCGGATAGTCGCTGCCAAATAAAATCTTGTCTGCGCCGATCACCTGGACGGCCACCTTGTAGATTTCGGGATCATAAAGAAAGGGTGAGGCGGCCGTATCAACATAAACGTTTTGTAAATTCGCCTTGACCTCCTTTTTGAGAAGGTTGAAAAAAAATATGCCGCCTCCCCAGTGGGCCAGAATTATCGTGTTTCGGGGAAATTTTTGGATTAGTCCGTAAATTTGCGCCAGCGTATTGGGTGTCTTGCCCGGGTACATATGGCCGATGGGTTCGTTGGTATGGATCAGGACCGGCACATTGCGCTCGCGGCAGATAGCCATAATCGGTGCCAGACTTTCATCGGTGCCGGACGTCATTCCAAAATCATAAAAAGCCAGCTCACCGATCCCCCTAAGGCCTCCATCCAGACACCGTATGGCCTCGCGGGATGCGTGGGGGTGGAATGGGTTCAGACAGCCGAATCCGATCAGTCGATCGGGAAATTGGGTAACGGATTCCAAGATATAATCATTGTGTTCCTTGACAATATCGGTTTTGCGCCAGGGGAACCCGAAAACAACGGATCGGTCGACACCGTTGACGTCCATGGCCGCAACCAATTCGCGGGCATTTGCCAACTTGGATTGCGGCGGCCGATACAAGTGCTCAAAGGCCGGTTCTGCGTCAAAATATTTTTCACGGTCAGCACAAATTCTTTTAGGGAAAATATGAGTGTGAACATCGATAATCATGGCTTAGACCTCCAGCGGCATTCGTTTGTCGACCTAAATCAATCGTGCTCCAGATTATGTTCCCGTACCAACAGACAATTTTGATTCCATTTTTCGGCCATCTCAATCATCTCTTTTTTTAAGGCAGCATGTTGAACTTTACAGGATTCCGGTATTTCGCCATGGAGTTGGCGGCTTGAATTTTCAACCAGCTGGATCAGTTCCGTGCCGATGATGGCATTCATCTTGATCAGGTCCTTTAAAAGCGCCAAAAGTTCGCTCTGATTATCGTGCATATGCCCTCCTTGGTGAATTATTAGAGCCGGTTTCAAAACGCCCCATTTGGGCCAACCTCCGCGTTAGGCTCAAATTTCAATCCTCAAAATACTCAATGTATTCCTCCGGTTGAAATTTTCGCCCGTCTTGATCTTGACCAAACTGAAACGTTTTGCAATTGGCTCATTTGTTTAGGCCGAAAACAACCTGTTGACTGAAAAGGTAATTTCTATAAAATGGTCCTATAACTAAAACCGAACCCTATGGAGGTTATCATGTATTTTGAAAAACCGGGAAAAGTCAATACAGAACAGACCCTAAAACTGGCCTACGCTCGTGGAAAGGAGCTGGGCGTCGACGAAGTTGTCCTGGCTTCCACCAAAGGGGACACGGCTTACCAAGCGCTGGAGATCTTTAACGACTTCACCATTACGGCAGTGACCTATCACGGTGGTTTCAAAGAACCCTTTAAAAACGAAATGCCGGATGGCGTTAAAAACGATTTGATTCAGAAAGGGGTCAAAGTGGTTGCCGCGACGCATGCCCTCTCCGGTGTCGAACGGTCGCTGGCCAAGAAATTTTCAGGCTTGTATCCGGTTCTTTTAATCGCCGCCACTCTGAAATGTTTTGGACAAGGGACCAAGGTGGCGGTTGAGGTATCGATTATGGCGGCCGATGCGGGCGTATTGACCGGGCGTGATGTGATCGCCATCGGCGGAACTTCACGAGGTGCAGATACGGCGCTGGTCTTAAAACCCGCTAATCAATCTGATCTTTTTAATATGCGCATAAGGGAGATAGTTTGTAAACCGAGGAATTTTTAAATGATTCCGATTTTTCTGGTCGGAGGAGTTTCTCCCAGGACCAAACGGCTGAATAACAATCCCCGTTTATGTCCGGCCTGCGGTTTGGCACAGGCGTATTACACCCGAATCGATCATTATCTGAACCTGTTTTTCATACCCCTGCTGCGGGTCAAAAAGGGGGAACCTTTTCTTTACTGTGAACGCTGCGCGCGAACCAGGCCTGAATTTCAGGCGGCATCACCAAGCCAGTCCCCGGATCGAAAGCTGACATGCAGGAATTGCGCCAAACCCTTGAACAATGCGTTTATGTATTGTCCATACTGCGGCAAACGAGTTTGATACCGATGCAATTCAGTCTTTTAGCAATTTTTTTATGCATTTTATGGCAAAATACCAATATACAAGCACCAAATTCCAAATAAATTCAAAATTCAAAATCTCAATGACCGAAACTTAGTAATCTGACAGATCAATACCAATCTTTGTTTTGGATTTGTGTTTTTGGTCATTGGATATTGTTTGTTATTTGGAATTTGTGATTTGTATTTTCCAGTTTATCCGGGTTAGGTCTAACCGAATCGAATCGCGCTCAGGAAGGATGAGTTGCCTATGAATCACCCTGTCGAACGCCACGTGGTGCTGGTGGCGCCCGAAGTCCACTGGAATACCGGCAACATCGGGCGAACATGCCTGGGCGTCGGGGCCCATTTGCATTTAATCAAGCCACTCGGATTCTCACTGGAAAGCCGGGAAGTTAAGCGGGCGGGTCTGGATTACTGGCCGAAAGTAAAATTGACGCTTTGGGAAGATTTTCAACGCTTTATTTTCGAGATGGCGCCCAAAGAAAATGAACTGGCTCTCTTAACGAAAAACGGAAAACGACCGTTCTGGGTCATGCAGCCGGTAAACAGACTCTTTCTAATATTCGGATCGGAAACCAAAGGTTTAGCGCCCGATATTTTGACCCATTATCAGGATCGGAGCTATTACATTCCCATCTCAGAAGAGATCAGAAGTTTGAATCTTTCGACTGCCGTCGGGATTGTCTTATACGAAAGCCTGAGACCTTTTCAAAAGGATGAGGCGATCAGGGACTAAGCGGGGGCTAAGGGCTCACTCAAAAATAACTTCACATTTTATACGCCGATGAATCCCGTCTGGCGGCGTTGCGAAAGCTCGGAATATCCAGATATTCCTGCGTTTTCGCGCCTTGCCACACGGGCGCCTCAACGCCTAAAATTGCGAACTTATTTATTCGTGAACCCTAAGTCTTTGTGGGAGAATTGTAGACGTCGGCGGAAATTTTTACTGCGCGATGGTCAATCCCATTACGCGGTAATTAAATTCGTAGGAGAGGCTCCGGCTCCAGGTGTCATCAAACATGGTTTTGTAACGGGTCCCGTCTTGAGGTCCTATCGGTTTCCCATAAGAAAAGAACCAGTTGATGATGGGTCCGCCGGTGAAACCCAGGGCCATCCAGTAACGACCGGGCGAAAGAATCACCGGCCGCCCACTGAAACCAAAATCAACCCAGTTATAGCCCGGTGTAAATTTTATCTTGTCTAGATTTCGCATATTGCTTGTGGCGATATATTCATCGGGCTTACCGTTTTTATCCTTATAGATTTCCATCCACAGCTGTCCCTCATTATTGAACTTGTGAAGCGCAAGACCGATAAGACTGACCATCACCGGTTTTTTAAGGATGAACGTCTGGGCATACTGCTGTCCCCGCGTGGTGACATATTCAGCTGTTTCAACAAGGAAATTTTTTCGCATTGTCATGGTGCCGTCGGAAGCCTGGCGAGCCGGTCCATGAAGGGACAAGAAGTCTTCGTTGATCGGAAATTCAAGATTCCCGGTCATGTATGGTTCTGAATACTGGAGACGCTGGAGTTGCTTTTTGGGAACAGGCACCGGCGGCGGCGGTGCCGGCGGGGCCGAAATTTTTAAGAAAGGTGCCTCAACCGGTGGACAAAGCAGAAGCTTTCGAGGTCCATAATTCATCTTTTGGGCCGAAAAATCGACACGGTCGGTTACAAACTTGCTAACGATGTGTTCATCGAAATGCGGCTTTCCGGCAACTCCTCGAATCTGGGTCCAACGCATGAGTCCGTCTTTTCCGGTTTCATGATTGTCCAGGCCGACTTCAATTCGAATATAGCGATTGCTGACAAAAAACTCGGTACTGGACGGATCGAACGGCATCCAGCCCAGATCGGGAAAATAGACTTCGATCCAGGCATGGCGGCCTTCGGCCATCTTTACCGTAAAGAATTTGTCTCTTATATTGATATCATAAGGTTTCTTGAGGGTTATTCCGTTGACGATCCGAACCGGGATTCCCGCCGAACGCATTAAGGCCGCCGCCAGATGGGAGTAATTCTGACAGTTGCCTTTGCCGCTTTTAAAAGAATAAGAAGCGTCAAACCGCGGTGGTGTCAAAACATAATGCATGTGGTCCACCACCCAGGTCAAGATCCGCTGCACAGCATCGAACTCTGACCGGGCTTCAGAAGTTAGCTTCCGAGCCATGGTTCGGATATTGCCATCCCGCGTATCTACCAGTTTGGAAGAGGCCAGGTAGGTTTTCACCTGCCGGGGCAATCCCGACAAAGGAAAGGATGTTTGGGTGGAAATAGGGGACAGATGAACGTTGTTAATAGCCGTCAGGCGGATTTCGATTTTAACCGGCTGCAAGGGTGCTTCCCAGGTCACCTCGATAATTTTATTCCCGCGCTTATCGACTTTTTTCTGACGCCGCGCCGGGCGCGGTAAAAAATCAAGATCCAAATCATCTATTTTTTGATTGTAGGTGGGAGACTCAAACGATTGGGGGAGGACATAACTCAGAATCAGCTTGCGGGTTCCGGAGGAGGGCTTGACGCGCTGAGTCATCCGATAGCTGATGTGCGAGTCCTGTCCCCCGTTAAGGAGATAATTCTCAGCCCAGGATGGAGAAGCCAGGAAAATGATCAAACAGATAAGAAGCGCTTTTTTCATAAACCATGTCAAGGGGTACGGTGAAATGGCTTTAATCAAATATGGATCCCAAATGGAAACACAATTATAGCCTATTATTTTAGAAAAAATCAATCAGTATTCGAGGCGGGCGGTTTTAAAAGGCGGGGAAAATTCTTTGTTTTCAGACCGTTTATACAATATATAGTGGTGTTTTTTATTTGACACACAATATTTACTCTTTTATACTTTACAAAGTCACTATTGGGTCGTCGATGCGCACGAGCTAAAATAACAAAATAAAGAGGTAGCGCTATGGCCGTTTTGAATTCAAAACAAATTGTGGTCAAGCTGACTGACGGTACCCTCATCAAGGGAAGCGTTACGATCAGGGGGAAGATACGCCTTTCGGATTTGTTTAACGACACTGACAATCAGTATGTGGTGATGTTCGATATTGCTACGGAAAAACAGATGGGAAACGTCATATTTGTGAACAAAGATCAAATTGTATGGGTATCACCCCTTGACAAGCGCTGATCGTGAAGAATCCCGAAATCCTTTTTTATCATAGTGCCTTCCCCACCCTTATGCCAGGCGGATCGATTGTGCCGGTAAGTTTTCGCTCAATCAGGGTATAAAGCGATTCTTCGCTGTCAAAGATAGCTGTTCCTCATCCCCAAGCCATGAAATCAACTGCTCTGCGGCAATCCTGTAATTTTGTTATGTGAAGGAAAATATTGATATTTTAAGAGGAGTAGTGTATTCCATTCATAACCGAGGTATTTAGAATTAAAAAGAAAAATTTAAATTAGTGGTTCATTAGGCCAATTCATTTTTAAAAATACAGGTTTGGGGTGGACACGAACAGATCTTCAGTCCTACTGGGTGAAACCAGAGATAATTCTGATGGTTCGCTCAAAAGAATTATTGAGCAGCGGGATATCGCCGTCCTGGAATGCGCTGACGGGATCGAAGCTATTAATACAGCGTACGCCCAAAATCCTGATTTAATCATTTTAGATGTGACGCTTCCCAAACTGAACGGTTATATATGCGCCCGTCTATTGAAAAATGATCCCCTGTTAAAGGCCATTCCCATCATCCATATCGGCTCATCTCAAAATACAATTGAACAATACTGGAGTAAAACGTGTGGCGGCGATCTTTACTTACAGGCCCCTCTTAATGAGTCCGATCTAAACGAGATTCTGAACCGGTTTTTGCGCAGCCAAAGCAGCAAACGACGATTGCTGGCACCGGTTCGGATGGTTCCTGAAATAGAGGCGCAATCTGTTTTAGGGCTTGCCAACAATCTCCTGGAACAAGAACTGTTGCGTGCAAATATCCTAAACGAAATCAATTTGATGGACATATCGGGCATGCCGACAGATGAGTTTGTGATGGCGGTAATGGCGATTATCAGCACGCTTTTTGATTTTACGCTCGGGGCGGCTTTGCTCATCTTTGATCCGCATCTGGAGCTTTTCTTCTATACCAATGAAGAGGTTGACCAGGCGCATCTGGATGAAATCAAAACTGTGACCTCAACCTATCTGGAGCAACACCACGAGATATATACCGATCCGGGCCAGATACGTCAAAATCTCTTTCCGTCGAACCAGGGGCGGCCGATGAGCGGCGCCTTAGAGGATCTATATATTCACACAAAGGAAGCGGGTCCGATACGCTCGCTGCTTGCGTTTGAAAACATCGGGTTTGAAAGCCTTCGCGATGATGAAAAAGAAATTCTGCAACTTGCCCTTGACCTGGCCCATGGCGTCATCGAAAAAAAAATATTTTTCCAGATCTCTCAGGAATCCTCCATTATCGACGGGGTCACCGAGGGTTATTCACTGGCCTTTTTTATTGAATACCTGCGCAGAGAGATTGAAAACGCTAACCGTAACGGGTATCCCCTGACGCTTTTCACCCTGTCGATTTCCAATTTTGAAGACATTGCCCGGGGCATTAATATTAAACTCAAAAATGATTTGATTCGAATTATCCAGGATGATATTTTAAGACTGCTCCGTAAATCGGATATCGTGGCCAGATGGGAAACGGCCGCATTCGCTGTGCTTTTGCCCCATACCGCACTTGACAAGGCGCGCGTGGCCTTGGAGAGGATTAAAAATTATTTAACGAAAGATCTTTCAAACCATCAACCATCCACGGTCGCCTTTGAGATTGAAACCGGGATTAACCCCTATGACCCCGATAGCCACCGTTCGCCAGAAACCTTCTTTTCCCATGCCCAGCCACAAAAAAGATCTGCAAGAGTTCCGGCAGAGGACTTGCCAGAGACAAAGAAAAGCCGTAATTCTGTTGCTCAAAATGGCTAGAAGCCATTTCAAAATACCGCTGGAGAATCGGGAGAAAAGGATCTTGCATGAGTCCTAAAAAAGAACCCAGGCTCGGTGATTTGCTGATTACAGAAGGCCTTATTACCAAGGCGGACATCAAGAAGATATTGGCTCATCAAAAAGGCCAAAAAAATTATGTACCGTTTGGAGACGCATGCGTTGAATTAAAGCTTATCACACAGCCGGATTTGAACCGAGTCCTTGATAAGTATAAAAAGCGGATCAAGATCGGAGACCTCCTGATTAATCTGGACTTGATCACCCCGGACGAACTGAAAGTTGCTCTCGACGAACAGAAAGCCAGCAAGGAGAGACTCGGTGATATCCTCGTTAAAAACGAAAAGATCACCGAAGAATCGCTCATCGATACCCTGTCGGTTCAAATGGGAATCCCCAAAATCATTCCGGACGTTGAGCTCATCGATAGAAGTCTTTTAAAATTGGTCAAAGAGCCTTTCTTGAAACAAAATGAAGTTATCCCGGCTTTCAAAGAGGGGAATACGATTACGGCTATCATGAGCGATCCTTTAAATGAGGATACGATCCGTAATTTAAACTATATCTATCACGCCCAAATTGAACCGGCCATCGCACCCGGTTCGGAAATCCAGGCAGCAATTAAAAAATATTACCATCCGGAAAAGGCGGCATCCAAGAAAAAGGAAGCGCGTTCAGACGAAAAAGTTACCCTGACGGTCGGTGATGCTGATTTCGAACTGGAAGATGAGGGTAACGTCGTATCGACATTTAACTATATTATGAGCCATGCGGTTAAAGATGGCGCCAGCGATATCCATATCGAACCGAGGGAGAGAAGTATTCGGGTCCGTTTTCGGGTCGACGGTATATTGCAGCATAAAACCGATTTGCCTTCTTCGATCGCTCAAAAACTGATTTCAAGGATCAAAGTTCTATCCGGTGTAGATATCGCCGAAAAGCGGCGGCATCAGGATGGTCGCATTCAGGCCCGGGTATTGGGTAACAGAATTGATTTGCGGGTTTCGGTTTACGCCGCGGTTCATGGTGAAAATGTTGTCATCCGAGTCCTGCACCGTCAAAGCAGCCTCCTCAACCTTGATCAGTTGGGGCTTTCACCTGCCAATCGCATCCAGTTTCAGAAAATTTTGGATCAGCCTTCGGGAACCATCCTTTCTACGGGTCCCACGGGAAGCGGAAAAACGACCACGCTTTATGCCGCTTTAAATTATCTAAATGATGGCGAAAGGGCCATCATAACCGTGGAAGATCCGGTTGAATACATTATGGAGGGGATTGTGCAGGGACAGCTCGATAAAAAGATCGGGCACAGTTTCGTTGAGTTTCTGCGATCGATGATGCGGCAGGATCCGGATGTGATCATGCTGGGTGAGATTCGGGATGCGACCGCTGCCGAAGCCGCTATACAGGCCGCCCTGACAGGGCACAAGGTGCTGAGCACATTTCATTCCGACGACGCCACCAGCGCTCTTTTGCGGCTGATGGATATGGGGATTGAAGCGTATCTGGTTTCATCCACAATGAGTTCGGTTCTGAGCCAGCGTCTGGTGCGAGTCTTATGCCCCAGTTGCCGCGAGCCCCATGTTCCCACAAAAACACTCATCGATACGTTTAATTTTCGTTCCATCGATATGAGTCAATTTACATTTTATCGTCCGGTTGGCTGTCCGGAGTGTAATGATATCGGATACCGGGGACGTACTGCGATTCATGAGCTTTTATTCTTAAACGAGCCGGTATGTACCGCGCTCCAGAAACAGAAAACAGCCCACGAACTGCGCACCGTTGCGCGCTACACGGCGGATCTTATCAATATGAGCGAGGATGGATTTTATAAGGCCACCAAAGGGATTACCTCCCTGGAAGAAGTTTTACGTTTGGTTTATTTTAACGAAAGCGATGAAGAGTCGGCCCGCAGTGCGGAGGAGATTGTTGCCATTTGCGAAGGCGAGACCGATGTGGAGATCATGCCGGCAGAACTCACGCAGCCGGTTACAAAGGATCCCGTAAAAATCGAAACGGAGCCTGTCGCAACGGCCGAACCGATTCCGGATGGGTTTGACAGGGAAATTTTTCGAATGCGCCTGGATGCGGCTACAATTCATAATGAGGGTGAACAGATCGCGGATTTCTTCAGGGCGTACCAAGGGATTTTGGAAGAGCTTGGTAAAACGCTCGATTCGAATTTGCTTGGTGATTTTGAGGATTTTATCACGTATACCGTCAAGCGTTTGGCGACATCCTTAAAAGCCGAGTTTGTAGAATTTTGTATCTACGTCAAAAAAAATGAAGTTAAAATTTTAGTCGAAACAATGATTCCGCAAAAAGTGTCGGCGCCCACGGTTAAACTCGGCCAGGATGAGGGCGCGCGGCTGATTAATTTCTTAAAGCCACACGGCGGGCAGGAAGACCGTCCTGTCACCGGGAATCTCCCTCGCCAAAGCGGTCGTTCTCAACGGGGCAAAGGGTCTCTGGTTGAACTATTAAGACAAAACGAACCCGGACCGCTTCAATCCCCAAACCGCCAGGGGGCAAAACAATCGGCGCTCTTTGGCCCTCAGGTTGTTGAAAGAAAAATAAAAACGCCCCCTCAACGTGCCCGATTGTTCCGGAAACATGTGGAAGAGCTGGAATTGGCAGAACATCTCGGGGGACAGAACTCAGCCGTGGAATAATTGCCAACATGTTGCTCGGCAAACGGTTGCGCTGCTCGTATCGGTTATCGTCATAAGGGGATCGGTGAAAAAACGCAACCCATCAACGCTAAATGAAATCCCGATCCAATCGGGACGATACCGAATAACACTATCCGTCACCCCTTTTGAGTGAAACCAAAGTCTGGCCCTTGGGGCCAAGATTCTTTACGGTATATCAAAGCCTCAGCGTTATCTCTCCCTGGGCATTATGTGCGGTTATTCCGAACCGGATAATGAACCTTTGACCATTGCGAAAGCTACTGAAAACAAACGATTTCAGGTGTTTGACATCATAATCCCGGTGCTTATTTTTATGATTAAAAACAAGGGTACACCAAACAGTCTGAAACTCAGGAGGAATGGATGCGTTTTGATAAATTTACCCTAAAATCACAAGAGTTGATTCAGAATGCCCAGTCGCTGGCGTCACAGCACCTTCACCCGCAGATCGAATCGGAGCATCTCTTGGTGGCAATGCTGTCTGAAAAGGAAGGGGTTGCCAGAAGCATACTGCGCAAGCTGGGTGTGTCTCCGGATGCGGTGGCCCAAGCGATTAAGCTTTTGTTTGATAAAATGCCTCATGTGAGCGGGGCGGGTGAAATTTATATTTCTTCAAAAGCCAAAACCGTCCTCGAGGCGGCTTTCAATGAAGCCACTAAAATGAAAGATCAATATGTCGGCATCGAGCATATTTTGCTGACTATTGCGGATGCAAAAGAGAGCGAGGCGGCTGCAATTCTTAACCAGCAAGGGATTACACGCGAATCGATTCTTAAAGTCCTGATCGAGATTCGCGGCACGCAGAGAATTACAGACCCAAATCCCGAAGAAAAATATCAGGCCCTCGATAAATTCAGCCGTGATCTAACGGACTTTGCTCGACTGGGAAAGCTCGATCCGGTAATCGGGCGGGACGATGAAATCCGGCGGATTGTGCAAGTACTTTCTAGGCGGACCAAAAATAATCCAGTCCTGATTGGCGAACCGGGTGTTGGTAAAACCGCCATAGTTGAAGGTCTGGCCCAGCGGATCATTGCCGGCGACGTTTCCGAAACACTGAAGAACAGGCGCCTCGTGGCACTCGATATGGGGGCCCTGGTTGCCGGGGCCAAGTATCGGGGTGAATTCGAAGACCGTCTAAAGGCCGTGATCAAGGAGGTCGAAAATGCCGAAGGCGAGGTGATCCTCTTTATTGATGAATTGCACACACTGGTAGGCGCGGGGGCAAGCGAGGGCGCTGTGGATGCATCCAACATGTTAAAACCGGCCCTTGCACGGGGGACATTGAGATGCGTGGGGGCGACCACACTGAATGAATATCGGAAATATATTGAAAAAGATGCCGCCCTTGAACGACGGTTTCAACCGGTAAAGGTGCCTGAACCCACAGTCGAAGACACGATTTCGATTCTGCGCGGATTAAAAGAAAAATATGAAGTCCACCATGGTGTACGAATAAAAGATTCGGCCATTCTTGCTGCGGCTTCGCTTTCAAACCGTTACATTTCGGACCGCTTTCTTCCGGATAAGGCCATCGATCTGATCGATGAATGTGCCTCCAAGCTCAGAATCGAAATCGACAGCATGCCGGTGGAAATAGATGAGATTCAGCGAAAAATCACCCAAATCGAAATCGAGCGCGAAGCCCTAAAAAAGGAAACCGACCCGGCCTCAAAAGAACGTCTGGCCAAACTCGAAAGGGAACTTGCGGCCATGCAGGAAGAGATCACGGAAATGAAAGCGCATTGGCAAAATGAAAAAGATATGATTCAAACGATCCGCACCATAAAGGAACAGTTGGAGCAGGTCGGAATTGAAGAGCAAAAAGCGGAAAGAGAAGG
>CAZNFS010000054.1:0-17428 GCA_964572695.1 uncultured Desulfobacteraceae bacterium | reverse complement strand
AATTGCCGGAAATTTGGGCAACGAGCGGCGATATTGGAGAGCCGTCAAGAGGGCCATACAGAGGCAATTCTCACCATCAAGGAACAGGTTCCACGCGAGGGTTATAAACGCGGGGACCGGGTGCGGGGGTTGATCTTGGATGTACAATTGGAGTCGCGGGGGCCCCAAATCCTGTTATCGCGGACACATCCCAGTTTTCTGATCAATCTTTTTAAAACCGAAGTTCCTGAAATCAGTGAGGGCATCGTAAGCATAATGGGTGCCGCGCGTGAACCCGGCAGCCGTGCAAAGTTTGCCGTCGCATCAAATGATTCCGATATCGATCCGGTGGGTGCTTGTGTGGGGATGAAGGGGAGTCGGGTCCAAAACGTGGTGCAGGAGCTCAGAGGGGAAAAAATCGATATTATTTCATGGCATGCGGATTCAGCAAAATATGTATGCAATGCCCTGGCGCCGGCAGAAATATCGCGGGTCATCATCGATGAGGAAAATCGATCGATGGAAGTCATTGTGCCGGATGAATTCCTCTCGGTGGCCATCGGGAAAAAGGGTCAGAATGTTCGCCTGGCGTCCAGATTAACGGGCTGGCATCTCGAGGTTACCAGCGAGACACGTTACAGCAAGTCGATGCAAGATGGCTATGATTCCCTTATTGCATTGCCGGGGGTGGGTATCAGTATGGCTGACGCCCTGTATGAGAAAGGTTTCTATTCATCCGGAGAACTCAGCCGAGCTTCCGTGGAAGACCTGATTCAGATCAGGGGCATAGGCGAGGAAAAAGCCCGCAAATTGATTGATACTGCCCAAAGAGAAATTGAAGCACCTATGGAATTAGAAGAAGAAACAGAGCAGGAAATGGCCCTTGAGAATGATGCTGAGTCAATCGAAATTGATTCTCAAGGACCCACGGCAAATGATGACCAGGAGAGTGTCTCGGATGAGAATGTTTCAGGGGAAGATCAAAAATCGAATGAAACATGAGCATGATCGGGTCTTGATTCGTATTGCTCAATAAAGCCGTTTAGAACGGTTGAAGCAAGCGTTGACGTCGCATAAATATTGACTAAACTTTGAGGAGGATTAATGGCTAAGATCAGGGTATATGAGCTTGCCAGGAATCTGAATATGGAAAACAAAGAGCTCATCGAGAAAATTGCGGAGCTGGGTCTTGAGGTAAAGAGCCATATGAGTTCTTTGGATGATGAAGCCATCGATCGCGTTAAAGGGAGTATTTTAGGAACGCAAACCGAAGAACTCGTCGAAACACGTATCAGACCGAATATTATTCGAAGAAGGCGCAAGGTTGTTAAGAAAGAGGTGCCGGTGGAAACGCCTGATGCTGATAATACGTAGCTCCGTGGTGTGACCCCACCCGCAGCGCCTGATGCTGGAGCCGAAGAGAAACCTCAAGATATCAAAGAAGAAGAATCTGTCGCAGAAGTGCCTGCTGCAGCAGCGCCCACGGGAGCAGAGCCAACGGATGCCGAAGCCGGCGTCGAAGCGGAAGAAACGAAGGTCGAGACACCTGAAGAAGAACCGGTTGAGGCCAAGACGGCTAAAATATTAAAGAAACCTGAACCGGCCAAGAAGGTCAAGAAGGTCAAAAAAGAGACCCCGGCCAAGATTATCCAGATGCCGGTGGCCCCCAAGGTGGCTCCCAAGGTGGCCAAACCTGCGCGCAAGAAAGCGGCGAAACCCAAGCCCGAAGAAAAAAGGGAAAAAGCCCCCGCGCCTAAAGTTGAACAAACACCTCCTACGGCCTTACCGGAAAAGGACAAAAAGGGAAAAAAGCGCAAGAAAAGCGGTGAAGAGGAAATTCCGGACAGGAAGTTTTTCAAAAAGAAAATTTCTTTTAAAAAGAAAGCGGTGGTGGAAGGCGCAGATCTTTATACCCCGGGGTTTCGTAAGGGCCGCAAAGGCCGCAAGCCCTCCAGAGTCAAAATGGAGAAAGGCCTGAAACCGGTTATCACGGTCCCTAAAGCGATCAAACGCCGAATTAAGATTGATGAGACGATTATCTTGTCCGACCTGGCCAAACGAATGGGGATAAAGGCCAATGAGATCATTGGCAAGTTAATGGGCCTCGGTGTTATGGCCACCGTTACTCAGGCCGTCGATTTTGAAACCGCCGTGCTGGTCGCGGCCGAGTTTGATTATGAACTGGAGAAAGCTTCGTTTGAGGAAGAAACGGTATTAAAACTGGAACAGGATGATCCCGGCAAGTTGAGTCCAAGGCCGCCGGTGGTTACCATCATGGGACACGTAGACCACGGCAAAACGTCCCTTTTGGACAAGGTTCGTGAGACCCGTGTCACTGAGATGGAAGCGGGCGGAATCACTCAGCATATCGGCGCCTATCATGTCAACACGGGCAAAGGTCAAATCGTATTTTTGGATACGCCCGGACACGAAGCATTCACGGCCATGCGCGCACGTGGCGCCAAGGTGACCGATATCGTCGTATTGGTAGTGGCTGCCGATGACGGGGTCATGCCGCAAACAGTTGAAGCCATCAACCATTCACGGGCGGCAAAAGTTCCGATTATTGTAGCGGTTAACAAAATCGATAAGGACAATGCCGATCCGGACCGTGTCATGCGTGAGTTAGCCGAAGAAAACCTGACGCCCGAAGATTGGGGTGGTGACACGATTTTTGTACCGGTTTCCGCAAAAATGGGAGAGGGGATCGATGACCTCCTGGAAATGATAATTCTGCAGGCAGAGGTTCTGGAACTCAAGGCCAATGCGGACAAACTGGCCAAAGGTTATGTGGTCGAGGCGCAGCTCGATTCAGGACGAGGACCCGTGGCAACTGTCCTTATAAAGGAAGGAATGCTAAAGCCGGGTGATTCCGTTGTTTGCGGAATCCATTATGGAAAGGTCCGGGCGCTTTTGGATGACAGGGGACAACACTTAACATCAGCGGGCCCATCGATACCGGTAGAGATCGACGGGCTTTCCGGTGTGCCGATGGCCGGAGACGAATTTACCGCCCTGGCGGATGAAAAAGATGCCAGACAGGTCAGCAGCCATCGCATTCAGAAACACCGCTCCAAAGAACTGGCGCGCGGCAGCCGTGTGAGTCTTGAAAACCTGTTCGAACAGATTCAGGAAGGGGAAATCAAAGATCTGAATCTGATTATCAAAGCCGACGTGCACGGATCCATCGAAGCGCTGCGGGATTCTCTGAGCAAATTATCCAATGAAGAAGTAAAAATTAACGTCATTCAGTCGGGCACCGGCACGATTAACGAATCGGATATTTCACTGGCGTCTGTTTCAAATGCCATCATTGTCGGATTTAACGTTCGGCCCGGCGCTAAATTCGTTGCGCTGGCGGCTGAAGAACAAGTCGAAATGCATTTTTATAATGTTATCTATGATGTCATCAAAGACATTAAGGACGCGATTGTAGGGATGATGTCCTCGACTTTTGAGGAACGGGTATTGGGGATGGCTGAAGTCCGGGAGACATTTCATATCCCCAAAATGGGAACCATCGCGGGCTGTTATGTGTCCGACGGCAGATTGGAGCGGGGGCAGCATGGGCGTTTGATCCGCGATGGGGTGGTGATCTACAGCGGCAAGATTTCGTCCCTGCGGCGGTTCAAGGATGATGCCAAGGAAGTCGTCAGCGGTTATGAGTGCGGGGTTGGTATCGAAAACTACAACGACGTCAAAATTGGTGACACGATCGAGTGCTACGATATTGAGGAGATTAAGCCCGAAATTAAATAATGTCCATTAACGAGTGACAAATTATTATGGTCGTTGGTCTCGGGAACATCCAGTTAAGATTGCACGATTGCCGTTCATTGAAGGGCAAACGCAAAGTGGTAAAATCAATCATTCAGCGCATTCGTAACAATTTTAATGTCTCGGCGGCGGAAGTCGGATCAAACGATATCCATCAAAAAGCGGAGATCGGCTTTGCGCTTGTAGGGAATGACAGAACGGTGATAAATTCCAAGATAGACAAAATTTTTAATCTGACCGATGCGCTGGGGTTGGCCGAAGTCATCGATACGGATATGGAGATCATCACAATATGAAGCCATATGCCCGTTCGCGAAGGGTTGGGGGGCAGATCCAGAAAGCGCTTTCGGATATACTGATGAAAAAAGTGCGGGATCCCCGATTAAAGATGGCGACCGTTACGGCGGTTAAGATGTCTTCCGATTTAAGGTCGGCCCGGATATATTATTCGATTTCAGGAGATAAAGATAATCGCGATGCCGCCAAAGAAGGTTTCGAAAGTGCACGCGGATATGTCAAACGGTTTTTGGCCCAGCAGCTTGGCTTACGCTATATGCCGGAAATCAAATTTTATTATGATGAGACATTTGACTACGCGACACATATGAATGATGTTTTTAAAACAATCAAAGACAACGATGGATCGGATAATACAAAAATTAACGAAGAGTGATCATGTTCTTATTACGTCCCATGCCAATCCGGATGGGGATGCCATCGGATCCATGATCGCCCTGGGACTTGCGCTGGGTCGTTTGAATAGAAAAGTGACCCTTTACAACGAGAGTCCCATCCCGGCTGTTTATCGGTTTTTAGCGTCTGTTGATCGCGTACAGCATCATATCGACGATATCGGTAGTTATGACGCCGCGATTATCCTGGATTGCGGTGACTTCAACCGGGTTGGAAATGCCAGTTCACAGGTAAGCCGAATACCGGTCATTATCAACATCGATCACCACATCACCAATACGCGGTTCGGAGATCTGCAGATCATCGATACAGCGGCCTGTGCCACGGCCGAAATTGTCTACTATCTGATCAAACAGATGGAGATTTCAATCGACGGGTCCATTGCCACGGCGCTGTATACCGGAATTTTGACCGATACGGGTTCTTTTCGATTTTCAAATACAAACAAATCGGCATTTACGATTTGTATGGAGATGGTGGCGGCGGGTGTGGATCCCTTTGAAATCGCCCAGCATGTATATGGAACTTATTCGCTGGGCCGCATAAAGCTCCTGAATTTAGCCCTCGATACGATCGAAATATCGAAAAATGGCAAACTGTCGCTAATGGCGGTGACACGCGAAATGATGCATGAATCCGGGACCAAGTCCGAAGATGTTGACGGCCTCATTAACTATGCCCGCGGAATCAAAGATATAAAAGTGGCGGCTCTTATGCAGGAGCTTGAAAATGGCGCCGGAAAACCGAATCAGGCCAAACAGTTCCATGTGAGCCTTCGTTCGGACGGCGATGTCGATGTGGCTGAAATTGCATGTGCATTTGGCGGGGGCGGGCATGTCAGTGCGGCTGGATTCAGCATTGAATCCTCGCTTTCGGATTTAAAATCCAAGCTCGTCAAGCTGGCGGAAGGGATTTGAACCGCAACAGCGAGCGCATTAAAAATAAGACCGGATTCCTTACAAGGGCTGCGAAACAGATGCAGTATGAAGAGAGCGGCGTTATCGTTGTCGATAAGCCTCGGGATATGACTTCTGCCAAAGTTGTTACAATCTTAAAGACGCTTTTAAAAGCTCAAAAAATCGGGCACGCCGGTACGCTGGATCCGGCCGCCACCGGTGTATTGATTTGCTGCGTAAACCGTGCAACACGCCTGGCAAGATTTTTTTTGCAGGGTACTAAAAAATATGAGGCCGTTTTGTGTCTGGGTGTTAAAACCGATACCCAGGATGCAACCGGTAAGATTATTGCCACGGCAGATGGGACAAATTGTTCTCAAATGGCAATCGAAACGGCATTTAATCAATTTAAAGGCGCACAAAAACAGATGCCGCCTGTGTATTCGGCCTTAAAGCACCAGGGGGTTTCACTCTATAAATTGGCTCGCCGAGGGGTACCGGTCCAAAAGCCGGCCAGGCGCATTTTCATTTCAGAGATAAAGATTCTTGAGGTGGCGCTGCCGGAAATCCAATTTGTGGTTGAGTGCTCCGCCGGAACCTACATCAGAACCCTTTGTGACAACATCGGGGACAACCTGGGATGCGGGGGGCACTTGAAAGCGTTGAAGCGTATTGAAAGCAGCGGGTTTGGTATCCATGAAGCACTCACCTTGCCGTTGATTGAAGAATTGGCCTTTAAGGGGCAGTTAACGGATCGAATCATAAAAATGGCCGATGCATTGAAACAGATACCCCGATATGTTGCCGATCACGTCGTGACAAACAAGGTCCGGCATGGTAGGCTCCTGCAAAAGTCCGATTTGAATTGGGACCGCAGTCAAATTGAAGCGAATTGGATCAACGAGTTCATCAAAGTGGTCACGCCGCAGAATGATCTGTTGGCCGTCGTTAAATATAGCCCTAAAAAAGAGAGATTCAGCTATTGCTGTTCATTTCCAAACCATAATTAAAAGTGAGGAGGCAAAAGGAAGTGGCTTTCACAACAGAAAAGAAAAAAGAGCTTATTGAAGAGTTTAAATTACATGAAACGGATACCGGCTCACCTGAGGTCCAGGTCGGGCTTCTGACCCATCGGATTCAATATCTTACCGAACATCTCAAAGCACACAAAAAGGATCATCATTCCCGCAGAGGTCTTTTGATGCTGGTTGGCAGGCGACGGCGGTTGTTGAATTACGTCAAAGGCAAAGATGTCAAACGTTATCGCCATATCATTGAAACCCTGGGCTTAAGAAGATAAGTTATAGAGCCGGGCGCACGACATCTGACCGACAGAGAGTGTGTATAGGAGAACAATAAGAAATGTGTACATAGGAGGAATTTAATAAAATGGAAATCATGTTAAAAACGGAACTGGGGGGGAAAACCCTAAGTATCCAAAGCGGCAAAATTGCCAAACAGGCATCCGGCTCGGTCGTGGTCCAATATGGTGAAACGATTGTCATGGTAAATGTCGTGTCCGCCGATGAGGAACGCAAAACGGATTTTTTGCCCTTAACCGTGGAATACCAGGAAAAAATTTACGCCGCCGGTCGGATACCGGGGAATTATTTCAGACGCGAAGTCGGGCGGCCCAGTGAAAAAGAAACCCTGACGGCACGGCTGATCGACAGACCGATCCGGCCCCTGTTCCCTAAAAATTACCGTAATGAAACCCAGGTCATCGCCACGGTTCTGTCGATGGACCAGGAAAACGATCCCGATACGCTGGCCATGATTGGGGCTTCGACCGCCCTTGAAATCTCAGATATTCCCTTTGCGGGTCCCATCGGCTGCGTCCGGGTGGGTCGTGTCGATGGAAAGCTGGTGATCAACCCGGCAATCAGCGAATGGGAAGATAGTGATCTCAATATCATTGTGGCCGGCTCGAAAACGGGTGTTGTGATGGTGGAGGGAGGCGCCAATATCGTCCCCGAAGCAGAGATGCTGGAAGCCATTTTTTTCGGACATCAGGAGATCCAGCCGATCATTGAATTACAAGAGAAACTGAAAAGCATGGTTGGAAAAGAAAAACGGCCCTTTGTGCCGCCCCAAAAAGATGCCGAACTGGTCAAACGGATTGAAACGGCAGCGGCGACACCGGTTTACGAGGTGCTCCAGATTCCTGAAAAAATTGAACGCAGCAAAGCCCTGCGCAAGGTCAAATCTGAGATTCTGGACGAAATTATCGCCGAAGATGAAGAACGCAAAGATGAGATCAAAGAAACCTTTAAGGATTTCTATAAAACCATTTGCCGCAACCTTATTCTCAAAGAGGGGCGTCGTATCGATAACCGCAAATTTGATGAAATCCGGCCGATTACCTGTGAGGTCGGTATCTTGCCGCGACCTCACGGAAGTGGTCTTTTCACCCGTGGCGAAACTCAGGTTCTGGGCGTTTTGACACTGGGATCCGGTTTGGATGAACAGCGGGTTGAGACACTCGCCGGAAGTGAGTTCAGGCCGTTTATGCTGCATTATAATTTCCCCCCCTTCTCGGTGGGTGAAGTCAAGCGCATGCTCGGACCGAGCCGCAGAGATGTCGGCCACGGCGGGTTATCCACCCGCGCGATTGAGAAAATCCTTCCGTCCAAAGAGGAGTTTGATTACACCATCCGGCTGGTTTCCGAAGTTTTGGAATCAAACGGATCCTCTTCCATGGGAACCGTATGTGCGGGCGTTCTGGCCCTTATGGATGGCGGTGTACCTATAAAGGAACCGGTGTCCGGTATTGCCATGGGTCTGATTAAGGAGGCGGAGCAAATCGTCATCTTGTCGGATATTCTGGGTGATGAAGACCACACCGGAGATATGGATTTTAAAGTCGCCGGCACGCGGGACGGAATCACCGCACTTCAAATGGACATCAAAATTCATGAGCTTTCCCGGGATATCATGCAACGCGCCCTGGAACAGGCGCGCGAGGGCCGGCTGCATATCCTCGATAAGATGCTCCAGGTGCTGGAACAGCCCCGCCAGGAGCTCTCACCCTATGCCCCGCAGATATCGGTAATTAAGATTTCGCCGGACAAAATCAGAGACATTATCGGGCCCGGTGGAAAAAACATTCGCGCCATACAGAGTGAATCGAATACCCGCATCGAGGTCGATGATGATGGCCAGGTTAAGATCTCAGCCTTTACGCTGGAAGAAATGGAAACGGCGATCAGACTTGTCGGTGAGATCACGGCTGAGCCGGAGGTCGGGAAAATATATGAAGGGACGGTCGTGAAAATCATGGATTTCGGGGCATTCGTTCAAATTCTACCCGGAACCGACGGTCTGGTCCATATTTCACAGCTGGCCGAGCACCGTGTCCGCAAGGTCACGGATGTTGTCAAGGAAGGCGATGTAATCAAGGTTAAGGTTCTTGAAGTCGGTCGTGACGGAAAAATCCGATTGAGTCTTAAAGCCGCCTTGGAAAATCATCAAGACTAGCCAATAAATGAGCAATACCTTCAAGAAAACCATCCTCAAGAATGGCATCCGGATCCTTACCCAAAAAATGCCCTATGTCCGGAGTGTAACCCTGGGCGTATGGGTTAATGTCGGCGCTCGCGATGAAACAGCGGCCGAAAGCGGCACTTCCCACTTTATTGAACATATGATTTTCAAGGGGACTCGAAAAAGGACCGCTTTTGAGATTGCCAAAGAATTTGATGCCATTGGGGGACACACCAATGCTTTCACCAGCATGGAGAGCACCTGTTACCACGCCAAGGTGATGGACACGCACCTGGAGAAGATGGTCGATATCCTGTCCGATATATTTTTAAACTCGGTGTTTCACACCGACGAGATTGAGCGCGAGCGGATGGTGATTCTGCAGGAGATCGGAATGGTGGAAGATGCCCCGGAAGAATATGTTCACACTTTATCCGGAAATGCCTTTTGGGGCGACCATCCCCTGGGGAGGTCGATTCTCGGTACGCGGGAAAATATTACCCATTTTAAATCGGAGGCGCTTTTGGATTTTTTTCAGCGTCTTTATCAGCCCGAACGGATTGTTGTGGCGGCGGCAGGCAACCTTGAACATGAACAGATTGTCGACCTGATTGGAGCGACCTTTGCGGAGATCAAATCCGGCGACGGATTTCCGGATCGCGAAGCCCCGGTTGGCCGCTCGCTGGTCAATATTCATTATCGTGATCTGGAACAGCTGCACCTTTGTATCGGGACAAAGGGGTTGTCCATTATAGAGCCCCAGCGGTATGCTTTTTCACTTTTGAACACGATCCTGGGCGGTAACATGAGCTCACGGCTTTTTCAGGAGATCCGCGAGCGCAGAGGGCTGGCGTATTCGGTGTACACCTTCGTCACCTCTCTTTTTGATACGGGTATGTTTGGTGTTTATGCCGGGATAGATCCGGGCAATACCATCGAAACCATCGATTTGATTTGTAAAGAAATGCGCCGGCAAAAAGAGGAGCGGGTTGACGCCGGGGAATTAAGCGATGCCAAAGAGTTTACCAAAGGGAGCCTGATGCTGGCTTCTGAAAGTGTCGATAACCAGATGGTCCGGCTGGCGCAGAATGAGATCCATTTTCAGAAACAGATTCCCCTCAAAAAAGTGGTGCAGAAAATTGAATCGGTTTCCGAAGAGGATATTTTTGATTTGGCGGCAGCATTATTTCAGCCTGATCAATTGACACTGACGCTCCTGGGACCGGTTTCCAAAGATAATCAATTTGAAGACATTTTAATTTTATAATCAAAAATAGTTTTAAAATACAAACCGGGTTTCCTTAATTTGAAGCAAAACGGTGAGTTTCCCACGATAAGATTTCTGCGCTTAAGGCCCGAACAGGATGCCGACATCCCCCTGCCTTGCTACATGACACCCAATTCGGCCGGAATGGATATATTTGCCGCCATCGAAAAAGATCTCAAATTACAACCCAAAGATATTTTCCTGATACCGACCGGTTTTGCCATGGCCCTGCCCGAGGGGTTTGAAGCCCAAATACGTCCCCGCAGCGGGCTGGCGGTAAAACATGGTATCGGATTGATTAATTCCCCCGGGACCATTGACGCCGATTATCGGGGTGAGGTTAAAATTGCCGTGATTAACCTCGGACAGGAGCCGTTTACGTTTCATCGCAAAGATCGGATCGCTCAGATGGTGTTTAAACGCGTTTACCGGGCAAGATTGAAAGTTGTCACAGAATTGGATCAAACCAGCCGCAACAGGGGTGGTTTCGGGCACACAGGGATATGAATGAAAAAACGGCTCAAGGAATCGGCTACCGCCTGGCGGTCTGCGTCCTTGCCAGCGGCAGCAAAGGAAATGCGATATTTATTTCCAACGGCCAAACTTCGATCCTCATTGATGCCGGGCTTTCCGGGATTGAAATTGAACGCCGCTTAAGATCAAAGAATCTAAGTCCTGAAATGCTGGATGCCATTTTCGTGTCCCATGAGCATACCGATCACATTCAGGCGGTGGGCGTCCTCTCACGCCGTTTTCATCTGCCGGTATACATAACGCCTAAAACATCGGCGGCGGCCGCTAATCAGCTGGGTCGCATCAAGGACCGGCGATTTTTTGAGTGCGGTTCATCTTTTATTATGGAGTCTTTGGTCATACACCCTTTTTCTATCTCTCACGATGCGGTCGACCCGGCCGGTTTTACGATAACTCACGCAGAACGAAAAATCGGGATTGCCACCGACCTCGGTATCGGCACCACGGTTGTAAAAGAACATCTCAAACGGTGTGATTTGCTGATCGTCGAAGCGAACCACGACCCTGCCCTGCTGGCGGCCGGGCCTTACCCTTGGGAACTGAAACAACGCATCAAAAGCCGAACCGGTCATCTTTCAAATCAAGATTCGCTAAAGCTTTTAAACGAAGTCGGGCACAGCAATCTTAAGCACGTCATTCTGGCTCATCTGAGTGAGATAAATAACACGCCTCAACACGCCTTGAAAGCGGTGGACCGGAAGCTGGACAATTGCAGGCCTGATTTATCGGTGGCAGTGCAGGCAACCAGCGGAGAGGTGGTATTTATCAAGTGAGAAGGCGCCATTTGGAATGCGCCCGGAAAAGCTCGGTTCCGTTTTCTTCCTGAAACAGCGAATGAAAAAATAGTTTTTGATTACCGGCTGCTTCAATCTGTTTGCACTTCCCCATAATATGGTTCCCCCAAAATCCCTCTCCCAGAAAGTTGATCTTAAACTCTGATAAAGCATGCCGGCTGCGGATTTGGAGGGGAATCGATTCAAGTGCCCAGCCGATAAAGCTGACGTAGTTGACGTGATCGTTCAGATCCAAATCTCGATAGCGCACCTGAAATCGATCCATATGATCGTGGTTGTCAACCGCCGGGATCTTGAGGAGCTTGGCGGACAAAACCGGCTCCAACTCGACGGGCTTCAGCCTTTCGAGGAAAGGTGTTATCCGGACCGCGCGGCGCGTGCCGAGATCGAGAATCAGCCATGCGCTGACAGCCGAGGCAACAGGCTGCCGGTGCCTGTAGAGAAGCTTAAAATCGCGGAAAGCAAAAAGCCCCTTCCCTCCGGAGGGCCAGGTTTGAATGGTTAGCTGATCCTTCCACTGCGGATAAGAGAATATCTTTAAGTTCATGCGGGAAAGGACCCATGTGAAATTTTCGTCTTGCAGGTGCTGTATGGAGACACCGAGATTATCGGCATGATTGCTGGCGGCGTCTTGCAATAGATTAAAAATCGATAAGATTGACAGGCATCCTCCGGGATCAATTTCATAGGATCGAGCGGTGTAATGTTCGCTCCAAATATTATTTTCCACTTGGGTTTGCCTCCTTTAAGCGGAAGTTGAATCGGAAATTCTGAGCGGTTTTAGCACAGGTCGTGCGCAAAAACCAGCGTGTTGCCGTGATAAAGAGATCTTTCAAATTTGATGGCTTCATAAAAAGTCCTATCTATTGCGTTGTAATATTTGTTCAGACACTCGGCATACTACATGTATCGCCTCGTTCCTGAAAAAATACCACGCCTTGTATATGAACCTTTTTATTTAGCCATATAGAGCTGAATTTGCGATTTTTTTTGCAACACCTGTTGATTTTGACCAAATTATTGTTTTTTATACTATATATTGAATTTTTTAATTGACATATACCAATATATTGTAATAGAGGGAAAAAATAATCGACACCAAACAATCATTAGCATCAAAACAAATGACCCACACCGTGGTATTAAAGGCGGATCATATTATAAAACCCTCGCTGACCAGGATTGATCTGAGTAATGAAAAACATTGGATTTGTCTCGACACGATTTGCCGGTACGGATGGCGTTACACTAGAATCGAGTAAGTGGGCCGAATTTCTTGAAAGAAATGGGTTTGCCTGTTTTTGGTTTGCTGGCGACCTGGATCGGGATGAAGAAAAGAGCCATCTGGTGCCCGAGGCCCATTTTCAATATGAAAAAAACAAGTGGATTACTTCCCATGTCATGGGTCAAAAAAGGCGCAGCCCTTCTGTTACACAGGAAATTCATGCCATAAGATCCCTGCTGAAACGGCGGCTGCATGAATTTATTGAAGCCTTCCGGATCGATCTCCTGATCGTCGAAAATGTCCTTTCAATTCCCATGCACATCCCGCTCGGTCTGGCTCTTACGGAAACGATTGCGGAAACTCAGATTGCGACGATAGCGCACCATCACGATTTTTTCTGGGAAAGGGTTCGTTTTGCCGTGTGTGCCGCCAGTGATTATTTGCGCATGGCTTTCCCACCCAATTTGCCGCACATCAAGCATGTTGTCATCAACTCCGAGGCTCAGGAGCAGCTGGCCCTGCGCACAGGGATTTCATCGGTCATCATTCCGAATGTGCTCGATTTCAAGAATCCGCCTGTGTTTGACCCGGGAGGCTACCATGCGTTTCGCGAATCCATTGGGCTGGATGCCGAAGACCGCCTGATCTTACAGCCGACACGGGTCATAAAGCGCAAAGGGATTGAACATGCGGTCGAACTCGTCAAAGCACTCAAAGGCGGCCGCAACAAGCTGGTTATCTCGCATGAAACGGGAGATGAAGGTTTTGAATATGCGCAATGGCTGCAAAACTATGCCTGCGAGCACAAGGTCGATCTGCGGCTGGTGACGACAAAGGTTGCAGATCCATGGGCCAACAATGGGAAATATCGATCAAAGTTTTCGCTCTGGGATATTTACCCCTATGCCGACTTCATCACTTACCCGAGCCTTTATGAAGGATTTGGGAATGCCTTTTTGGAAGCGATCTATTTTAAAAAACCGATGCTGATCAACCGCTATGCAACGTTTGTGCGGGATATTGAGCCCCGGGGGTTTGATCTGGCGGTGATGGATGGATATTTATCGGGTAAAACGGTTCAACAGGTGCAGGAGGTTCTTGACTTCAAAGAGCGCCGCGAAAAAATGGTCAACCGGAACTACGAAATTGCCAACCGTCACTATTCCTATGCGGTCCTCCGAGAGAAGCTGAATCCGATTTTAGAAAATTTTTTTGGAGAGCGGTTTGAATACCCGGCCAATGGGGGCGATCCCAGGCAGCGGGACCGCCATCTAAAGATTCAGCCGCCTATGCCTCCGTATCAATACGTTGATTGTGAACGTTGCCCGTCGCTTTCAGTGAATGAGAACTGATTTAAACAAACGCCCCGATCAATCATATTTCCGACAACTCATATTGCCGCCTTCCCAGACCGATCTTTTCGGCGTAGTCCAGTTGAAGCGCCCAATCCACCTTAGGGAAAATCTCTTTGAACTTGTCGCTTCCCGGTTCCATGGTCTGGGCGAGGCATGATCCTGGAAGCGTTGCTTCCCGATTTACCAGATCGACCGAGGCCTGTTCAATGGCCACCGGATCGGTGGAAGCCACAACGCCGATGTCTCTGACGATGGGGGCATCATTATAGGGATGACAATCGCAGCCCGGTGAAATGTCGGTAATAAAGTTAAGAAACAGGGCTTTGCTTTCCTTTCCTTTCAGAGCGCCCAGCGTATATTCAACCATATTTTCCATAAACACGGCGATCGATTGATTCCATTGAACCTGGATAGCGCGGTTGGGACAAATCAAAATACATTCTCCGCAGCCGATGCATTTCTCAGGATTGATTTGGGCCTTTTCGCCTGTCAGGGCGATGGCGTGCTGCGAACAGTGATCGATGCAGTCACCGCAACCGACACACTTTTTTCTTTTGACTTTGGGTGCCAGGCCTGAATGCTGGGCCAGTTTTCCTTTGCGCGAGGCGCACCCCATGCCCAGATTTTTAAGTGTCCCGCCGAAACCGGACAATTCGTGACATTTGAAATGGGCCAGCGAGATAAGGGCATCCGCCTGCACGATTTCATTGGCGATGTAGACCTCCTGGAATCGTTTCTGATGGATTGCCACAGCGGATTCGCTTTTGCCCCTCAGCCCATCGGCGATTATGAGCGGCGCGTTTACGACCGGATAGGCGAACCCGTTTTGGATGGCAGTTGCAATGTGGTGAAGGGCATCCTGCCGGGAGCCCGTATAAAGCGTATTGGCATCGGTTAAAAAGGGCGCCCCCTTTTGAGCTTTAACCGCCTCTACCACTTGGGCGACAAATACCGGGCGAATAAAACCGGTGTTACCCTTTTCGCCGAAATGAAGTTTGACCGCCACCAAATCCCTGTCCTTGATGATATCTACGAGCCCGGCGGTTTGCACCAGTCGGATCAGTTTTTGTCCAAAGTTCTCCTTGTACGTGGCTCGCAGATCGATGAAGTAAACCTTGCTTTGCATGGTATTTTCCTTTTTAGGGGTGGTAGATGGATTTTATTGCTTCCTTGACAGAAGGAGTGTAAGAAAACACGATTTTGATGTCAAATAGAAAGCCTGACAATTGAACCCTGAACCTCTGAATCCATGAACGGTTACGATGAACATTACCCAAAAATTAGAATTACTGCGGCACATGTACCGGGTTTACGATGAATTTGTGTCTGGTCTTGACATCGCCTGCCGGCGAACCTGTGCGGATTGTTGCACGCGGAATGTAACCCTGACGACGCTTGAAGGATATCAGCTGCTCGTTTTTCTGGAATCGGAAGGTAAACGTGAAGTGATCGCAAAAATTGCCGCCCAGGCTTCCCGGAAACGGTTTATTCCTAAGATAACGATCAACCGGATGGCACGATCATGTAAGGAAGACATGGAACTTCCCGATGAAGAGATCGACCCTGAATGGGGCGCTTGTCCGATTTTGACGGATGATGAATGCCCCTTTTATTCGGTACGGCCATTCGCCTGCCGCGGCCTGATTTCAAAAAGGAATTGTCGCGAAACAGGCTATGCGGAAATAGACGAATTTGTATTAACGGTCAACAATCTGTTTTTACAGTGCATCGAGCATGTCGATAATCCCGGGTACAGCGGAAATCTTTCTGATGTGGTGCTGCACCTGGAATCGGAGCAACGTCGGATGCGTTATGCGCAACAAAAATTAGAGTGTCATTATGACGGCCTGCTTTCAAACCATCCCTTGAGCGTATTGATGGTTCCACCGCAGCACAGAGCGCGCGTGAAACCGATTCTTCAAAAAATCCTGCCTTAATTTACAGCTATTGGAGGGGACGGCGCGTTTTCAGTCTGAATTCAATCCGCCAGGAAGTGCCGCCATCACTTAAGATGACTTCGTCCTCGTGGATGTGGGCCACCCGAAACCCATCGAGGCTTTCGCCTTCGCGCAAAATCCGCCCATTTATTACGGCCATGCGCTGATGTGCTTCAGCGGACCAGGCAATCGCCTGCAGTTTGAATCGGGAATCGTCCCGCAATTGATTAACGGCCGGTTTCTCAGCGGCGGTGGATCTGTGTTCGCTTTGAGGCTCTGTAAGCGCAGGCGCGGCAATTTTTTTTGGGGCGGCGCTAGCCATCGTAAAATTCGATTTGGGCGATCCGTTTTGTGCGGTTTTTAAGGCCGGCCCGGGTTTGGCCACCCGGTGGATCCGATTTTGCGGTTTTGTCACTCCGGCGGCGGCAGGGCGAGCCGGTTCAACCACCGGGGGTGGCATAATCGGTTTTTGGGGGGCGGTATTATCAAATTTGAGGGGAGCGGGTGTTATGTCAGGCGGTTTGCGTGAGAATAAATTGACACTCGTCCAGGGGTGGTAGCGAACCCACAGCCATCCGCAAGCCGCCAGCATGAGAGCGATACAAAGAAAAGATGCTGTTTTCCGAAATAGCCGCACCCTTTTAACCCGGGCGGTAATGACTTGGCGGGGGTCTATTTGGGTTTCATTTAATTGAAAACCTGCAAACGGCGAAGTCTCGGTTTCAATTTTCTTTAACGCTTTTAAGATCGAACTCATTTTTTTGTCAGCTTCGGCATTGGAAAGGCCTCGTTTTCCCGGTAAAGAATGATTTTGGTGAGCGAACCCACAACCCCGTCGGCAGGGATATCATATTTCGCCTGTATTGTTTTGACCAGGGCCCGGGTCGCGGCATCATAATCATTGTTTGGTATCACGTGTTCAAAGCCGAGGTTGTGCAAAAACAGCTTTAGAGTGGCAATCGAATCGGTACTGGTGCGGGTGGGTATCGCGCCTTGAAAAGGGAGAAAGTTTTTCCAGGGGATGTAGGCAACGCCCGACCAGTGCGATTTGAGTTGATCCCAATCAGCCCGGATTGAATGGTTATCCTCTCCATCCGAGAAAACAACTCCATTTTCCGTCAGCCCGTGCAGCGTGAGATAGCCCGGCAAAGCACCCTCGGCATGAGAAAATTGAAGCAGCGCCGGAAGATCGAGATTTCTCAAAAGCCGGATGTCCGATTCGGAATAAAGAATTTGAAATCCGATTAATTTGGCACAAAGATCGAAAAAGGTTTTATCGTCCTTGATGCGACTTAGATACGGTTTGATCTCAAGCGGTGTATTCCATAAACTGAGGGCATGCTTTAAAGCTGCGGCACGTGATCCGCGGGCATTCATCTGTTTCAGATAATCGGCCAGCCTGAAGGAGGGAATTTCGCGGGAGACAAGTACAGGTGACGCGGGCACCGCCAAGGGTGGTGCCGCCGGCTTAACGCCGGCATCGTTTGC
>CAZNFS010000053.1:1830-17501 GCA_964572695.1 uncultured Desulfobacteraceae bacterium | reverse complement strand
GCCTCGTTCCTGAAAAAACATTACGCCTTGTATATGAACCTTTTTACTTAGCCATTTATAGTTGAATTCGCGACTTTTTACGAGGTCAGCAAGCTTAGGCTTAACCGTAAAAGCCCGGTACTGACGGATGTTAAGATTCATTTTTCTGGCCATATGTGTCGGTTTATTTACCCTTTTTTGGGGCAGTGCCGCCATTCTGGTCTCGCTTTTTGATCCAACCGGAAATCTTGCCCATCGGATTGCCAGAATTTGGGCCAAATGGATCCTCTTTGTGAGCCGCATAAAGGTCACCTTAACGGGAGCGTCTCATGTTGATCCTTCAAAATCATACATTTACATGCCCAATCACCTGAGCAATTTTGATATTCCCGTGCTTTTAGCCTATTTGCCGGTTCAATTCCGGTGGCTTGCCAAAGCCGAGTTGTTCAAAATACCCCTTTTTGGTTATGCCATGAAACGGATCGGCTATATCAGCATCGATCGCACCAACCGCCGATCGGCTTATGAAAGCCTTAAAAGAACTGCGGCGGCACTTCGCAGTGGTGTATCGGTTTTGATCTTTCCGGAGGGAACCCGCAGTCGCGACGGGAATTTAGCACCGTTTAAAAAAGGCGGTTTTGTTACGGCGGTTGAATCCGGCGCTCCGATTATGCCGGTTATCATCACCGGCACCTGGGAAATCATGTCTAAAGACGGTTTGCGGATTAAACCCGGATCTGTTTCGCTGGCCATCAAAGCACCTGTTGAGACGCAAGACTATACCCGCAAAACTCGAGCTGCGCTCCTGGATAAAGTAAGGGAGAATATATCCGAATCGTTAACTGCCACCAAAGGAAACAAATGCTGACATTTCGAATAATTCCGCTGGGGGGGCTGGGTGAAATCGGCCTCAATATGATGGTTTTTGAATACGGCGAAACCATGTTTATCATCGATGCCGGTCTCATGTTTCCAGAGGATTATATGTTGGGAGTCGACTATGTGATCCCTGAAATGGAATATATCAAACAGAACCATACCAAGATTTCCGGAATCGTCTTGACCCATGCCCATGAAGATCACATCGGGGCGCTGCCCTATCTCTTGAAGGTCGTCCAGGCCCCGGTTTTCGGAACACCCTTTACACTCGGGCTCGTGCGACACAAATTAAAAGAACACGATTTGCATTTGAACGATCTTCTGCATCTCATCTCACCCGGTGAAATGCTTAAAATAGGACCCTTTGAACTTGAATTCATCAGTGTGACCCATAGTGTGGCCGACGGGGTTGGCATTGCCATCCGAACACCTCAGGGGCTTATTGTGCATACGGGTGATTTTAAGATCAACTACACCGCCAAAACCGGGGGGATAACCGATGTGAACCGGTTTGCCAGATATGGTGAGAACGGGGTGCTGGCCCTTTTGTCCGACTCAACCAATGTTGAAAAGGAAGGCTACACCATATCGGCCCGGGAGATCGGGAAAACACTGGAACGAATTATCAGCGAATGCACGGGACGTATTATTATTGCGCTTTTCGCGTCCAACATTACCCGCATACAGATGATCATCAACGTCGCCAAAGCAACACGCAAGAAAATCGTGATCGATGGCAGAAGTATTGAAACCAGCGTTAATATTGCCAAAGAGCTTGACTATCTCAAAATCCCCAGGGGAATGGAAATCAATGTAGACGAAATCGTCAATTATAACGATGATGAAATCATTATGATAACCACCGGCAGTCAAGGGGAACCCATGTCCTCCCTGGCGAGGATGGCTTCCGGAACGCATAAGTATATCGGCATCAAACCCAACGACACGGTGATTCTTTCATCAAAATTCATCCCGGGCAACGAAAAGGCCATCGCCCATATTATTAACAGTCTTTACCGGCTGGGGGCAGATGTAATTTACGAAAAAATTTCCAATATCCATGTATCGGGCCATGCGTTTCAGGAAGAATTGAAATTGATGATCAACCTGACCAAACCGAAATATTTTATACCGATTCACGGCGAGTATCGGCATTTGGTACTGCACGCCCGTCTGGCCGAGTCGGTGGGTATCGCCAAGGAACACATCCTCCTGGCCGAAGACGGTCAAATCATCGAATTTGATCATAAGGGCGGAAGGGTGCACGGCGCAGTTCCCACGGGACGATTGCTTATTGATGGCAAAGGCGTCGGCGATGTCGGCCGCAGCGTGCTGAAGGAACGACGGAAGTTATCGGAAGAAGGACTGGTGATCGTAAATCTTGCTTTTGACGAAGAAACCGGAATCGTTATGTACGGCCCTGAACTCGTCTCCCAGGGCTTTGTGTTTCAAACCTCAACCGGTCATTTGCTGGAAGATGCCAAATGTGTTGTTCTGGAGATCGTTGAAGATGTGAGTCCTGAGGTACCGGGACGGATCGATAAGATTCGATCCAAAGTGCAGACGGCCTTAAGACAATATTTTTTCTTTGCCATCGGACGTCGTCCGGTGATTTTACCGTTTATCTTGGAAGTCTAACCCAAACAGGTCCAATCGTATGCGAAAAGAAATTTTTGGCATTCTTTTATTTTTTCTTGTCGTGTTTACGCTGATTAGTCTTCTATCCTATAGCCCGGGCGACCCTTCCATTCACAATGCCGGACCCGGCGCTAAAATTCACAACCTGTTTGGATTTTTCGGGGCCCAGGCCTCCGGATTCCTTATCGGGCTCTTCGGACTGGGCGCCTTCTGGCTGCCCGTTATTTTTCTGATTGCCAGTATTCAGTTTTTTAACAACCGCGCTCCCAAAACAATTTTAACCGTTGCGGCCGGTGGGTTTTTGCTGATCATAACCACAGGGAGTCTTTTTGCCATCGAGCAAAACAGCTATGTTTTGTTTGGCGAGCGCTTTTCCTCCGGGGGCATGATCGGGATACCGTTTAAAACCTTTCTTGTGGAGTATTCCGGGATTACCGGGGGAACCCTGATTCTTGCGCTGCTGTGGATAATCGGCTTTATCATCACCACCGGTTTTTCGCTGATATGGTTCGGCAAACGTTGCTGGGTGGGTGGGGAGGCGGTGACCAACCGACTTAAATCCCTTTATAACAAGCGTAAAGAACGTAAAGCCAAGGCGCACAAGCAATCGCAAATGAAAGCCAGACAGGTTTCCCGTAAAGCGCCCAAGATCAAGAAAAAGCCTGTCAAACCCAAAACGGCGCCCAAACCGCCCGCCCCCAAACAGGAAGTTTTCGAATTCATGCGCAAAGATATGGGGTTTCAGCTCCCTTCGGAAGCCTTTCTGGACGATCCGCCCCAAGAGCCCTTGAGCGCCGATGATGAAAACCTGCAGATGCAGTCCCGGCTGCTTGAAAAGAAACTGGCCGATTTTGGCGTTATGGGAACGGTGGTTGCCGTAACTCCGGGACCGGTCATCACCACCTTTGAATACGAACCGGCTGCGGGTGTAAAAATCAATAAGATCACAGGCCTCTCAGACGATCTGGCGCTTGCGCTGCGTGCAGCCAGCATCCGGATTGTGGCTCCCATACCCGGTAAAGCCGTAGTCGGCATCGAGGTCCCCAACACCGACCGGGAAATCGTCCGCTTTAAGGAACTCGTGACGGCGGATATTTTTCAAAAATCAAAATCAAAGCTTACGCTCTGTCTGGGGAAGGATATTGTCGGAAATGCGGTCATCGCTGAACTGGAGAAAATGCCCCATCTCCTGATAGCGGGTGCCACCGGCTCCGGTAAAAGCGTGGCCTTGAATACCATGATCTGCAGCTTACTCTACAAATCCACCCCGGACGACGTAAAGCTCATTATCATAGACCCCAAACGGATCGAGCTCTCCATGTATGAAGGCATACCGCATCTCTTTACCCCGGTGGTTATCGACGTCAAAAAAGCCACCAACGCCCTCTTCTGGGCGGTCAGAGAAATGGAGCGCCGATATGAAATTCTTTCTAAAATGATGGCGCGCAATATCAAGCAGTATAATAATAAGATCAAAAAAGCCAAAACGAAAGCGTCCGACCCCGATGCGCCTGAAAAGCTTCCCTACGTGGTGATTGTTATCGATGAACTGGCCGATCTTATGATGGCCGCTTCGCGGGATGTCGAAGTTTCTTTAACCCGCCTGGCCCAAATGGCACGCGCCGCAGGAATCCATTTAATCCTTGCAACGCAAAGACCGTCGGTGGATGTCCTGACCGGAATCATCAAGGCCAATTTTCCCACCCGTCTCTCTTTTCAGGTTTCATCCAAAACCGATTCGCGCACCATCATCGATACCAACGGGGCCGAAAATCTGCTTGGAAACGGCGACATGCTTTTCCTTCCGCCCGGCACGGCCAAACTTCAGCGAATCCACGGGGCCTATATCTCCGAGACCGAACTTACCAATATAATCGATTTTTTAAAGCAGCAGGAAAATCCCGAGTACGACGAAGCGGTGATACAGGCACCGGTGGCAGACGCCTCGGAGCTGGACAAAGAGGACTACGATGAGAAATATGACGAAGCCGTCGCGCTTGTTCAAAAAACAGGCCAAGCGTCCATATCGATGATCCAGCGCCATCTGCGCGTCGGTTATAACCGGGCCGCCCGGATTGTCGAAACCATGGAAAAAGAAGGGCTGGTGGGCCCCTCGGATGGTGTCAAACCGCGCGAAGTTTTCAGGGGCAGCATTGACGATATTCCCTGAGCCGAGGCTTCTTTGCCTGGTAGCCGGCGCAAAATCCTTTTTGAACCCTATTTTGTCATTTTGGAAAACTGTTTCTGATGTGTAAAGAATCCTTCGCATGGCGGGAGCTTTGGTTTCACCCCAAAGGGTGACGTGTAGCGTTTTTAGGTTTCGCAGCTCGTTTCGTTTAGCGTTGATCGGTTGCGGTTTTTTGCCGATACCCCAATGACGATTACCGATTCGAGCGGCGCAACCGTTTACCGCGGACCTAACGTTAAAAATACTTTTGAAAAATATGGCCGAGCCTATTATCTCTTACCTGGCCCAGAGGATCAGATTTCGAATACTGAATGAAGCGTAGTGATGCAGCCATGGTCCTCGATGTTAAATTGATCAGTCAGATTAAGGGCTTTCTGGACCTTGAAGAGGGCTGTTTTCTTTATGAAACGGCCCTTTTGGCGAGTGCGCAAGGCCCTTGTCTGGAAATCGGCAGCTACTGTGGGAAATCGACCGTCTATTTAGGTACGGCCTGCCGTGAAAATAATGCCATCCTCTATTCAATCGACCACCATCGTGGTTCGGAAGAGCAGCAACCCGGTCAAGAATACTTCGATCCTGAATTGTTTAACCCGCAAACCTTTCGGATGGATACATTTCAATATTTCCGAAATACGATTTCGTCTGCGGACCTCGAAGATACAGTGGTTCCCATCGTCTCCCGATCAGAGATCGCCGCACGGGCCTGGTCGACACCTCTCAGCCTTGTTTTTATCGATGGCGGGCATTCCTATGAAACGGTTGCAGCCGACTACTCAGCCTGGAGCAAATACATTACGGACGGCGGGTATCTCCTTTTTCATGATATTTTCCTAGACCCGCAGGCGGGCGGGCAGGCCCCGCACGAAGTTTATCGGCAGGCGCTTAACTCGGGTCTTTTTGTCGAACTTCCGATGGTCAAAACCCTGGGCGTGTTAAAGCGCAAAAAGTCGCGAATTCAACTATAGATGGCTAAGTAAAAAGGTTCATATACAAGGCGTAGAATTTTTTCAGGAACGAGGCCATACACGTAGTATGCCGAGTGTCTGAAAAAATACTACAACGCAGTAGATGGAACTTTTTACGACGCCATCAGGATTAGTTTCGAACAGTGGCCTTCAGCCTCGCAGGCGAAAGAAGCGATTTGCCTGAATCCCCGGGGATTTCCCGGAAGTCGTGGGCAAAAAGGCAGCTGGCCGGTGTCAGACCGTAAAGGATATCTGCAGCCAGCAGGACCGCCGCTCCGGTCCAGGTGGTTTTTTCTTCGGTGTAGATGACCCGATCCGGATATGTGACACCGGTCCAGAATGCGCCGTCGGCGTATTTTTTATCAGAGATCCATTCGTATACTCTCAGCGCAGTTTCAACCTCACCCATGGCGGCCAGCGTAAGAACGAATTCCGCTGTTTCGGCCATGGTCAGCCAGGGCTGGTCGGAAACACATTTGATACCCCACCCGGGGATGGTAAAAACGGGCCACTGGGTCTCAATCCTTTTTTCGGCCGCCTTACCGGTTATGGCGCCGCACAGAATTGGATAATACCAGTCCATGGAAAACCGGGCCTTGCTCTGGTCGAAGAGAAACGGCTTATTTTTGATGGCTCGACCCAGTTTTAAAAAGGCTTCCTCCCAGCCTGTTTTTTTTCGTCCCAGCAGGGCCGCGATATGAAGCGCACATTTGAGGCTCAGATAGATCGAACTCGAGCCCGTCAATAGGGCCCTTTGCTCCACTGCGCCATCGTCTTTTTGGGCCCAATACACCTCTCCCCCCGGCCCCTGGACGCTTAAAACAAAATCGATGGCTTTGCGCACCGTGGGCCACATCCGGATTAAAAATTCTTCATCGGCTGTAACCAGGTAATAGTGAAACACGCCCGCGGCAATATAGGCCGTCATATTTGAATCCTTGTAGGCATCCGGTACCGGTTCGGCATCCCTGTAATATGACCACCAGCTCCCATCCTCTTGCTGCATTTTGAGTGCCCATAAATAAGCCCGTTTGGCTGCCTGGTGGAAGCCGCCGACGGATAGCCCCATGGCACTTTCAACGTGATCCCAGAGATCGGTTTTGCCCCCTTTTGACCAGGGAATTTCACCGCTCGGTTTTTGAACTTGTAATATAAATTCAGCCGTTGCCTTGATGTCCACCAGCGGTTCGGCTAATTTGCGAAGCGATATTGCTTTATGCATGCTGTCCTTTCCTCAAATACAACACCAGGCTTTTGCCCATAATTGGATTCAACAGGTTTTCCAAAAACCGCGTTATCCATGGTTTCTGCATCATGTCCCAAACCAGAAATCGATGATACAAATTTGTCAGGATTGAGTCGTTGCGTTTAACTCCAAGCAGGCATTTCAGCCACCAGTAAGGGGTGTGGAGACCGTGGGCATAATGGTGCTTCCATCTCTGCACGCCGGCACCCTCTAAAATGTCAAGCAGAGCCCTTTTTCTGTAGATTCGAATATGACCGCTTTCATTCGTATGATATTCTTTGGACAGAGCCCAGCAGATACGCTCGGGCAAATATCGGGGAACACTTACGACCAGGTTTTTGTTCGGTTTTAAAACACGGATAATTTCATTAACGGCGACCCCCTGGTCATGAACATGCTCCAAAATTTCAGAGCAGATGACCAAATCGAAAGAATCGGCCTGAAAGGGAAGATGCGTTATATCCGTAGCGCATGTTCCCCACACCCCGCGGCATTCCCCCATTTCCTGATGCCAGATGAGCCTTTGCCGGGCTTGCGCCACTTCTTGCGGGTCGATATCCGCGCCGATCGAAACCACCTGGTTAAATCGTGAGGCCTCGCACACATGGCGGCCGGAGCCACACCCGATATCGAGGATTTTATATCCCGGTTTAATGCAAAGTCTTTGAAAGTCGACCGTAATCATCAATGACCTCTGCGTAGGCAGCAACAGTTTTGCGGGCCGCTTTTTCCCAGGTAAAAAGCGTGTGCACCCGTTTATATCCGGCCTCTCCCAGCGCCCGTGCCCTGTCAGGGTTGTCAAGCAGCTCCGTTATTGCCCGGGCCAGGGCCTGAGAATCGGCAGGCGGCACGAGGATGCCGGCATCCCCCACTACCTCCGGCAAAGCACCGCCGGCGGTACTCACCACCGGAAGACCGCACGCCATGGCTTCACCGGCGGGAAGTCCAAATCCTTCATATACAGACGGAATTACCGCCAGCCAAGCCTTGGCATATTGCTCTATAAATGCCTGCTGATCGATTCGGCCGGTAAACGTCAGGTATTTACCGATCCCCAGGGTTCTGATCAACTTCACGATACGTCCATTTTTTTTGGGTTGTCCCACCACAATTAAACGCACATTTTTTTTGCGCGAAATCTCCTTTATGGCCAAAAGGAGGTGGTGCAGTCCTTTCAAGGGCATATCGGCACTATTGGTCACGATGATGCGGCTTTTTTGACGCTTGATCCCGCGAAGCGGATAGAACTGATTCGTATCGATTCCGTTGGGTACGATGCGGAATCTGCGTCTGGGAATATTAAATTCACTGCTGATATCGTTCTGGGCACACTCAGAGACGGTAATAATGCGTGAAAATTTTCTTGAAACCCTTTTCTGCATTCCAATAAATGAGTACCAGCGCATTTCTTTCATCTTCTTAAAAATCGACGGGGCTTCTGATACCGCTATCTTTCTGTCCACGGTAATGGGATGATGGATTGTGGCAATAGTCGGAGCCATATTCTTAATGGCCCAAATCCCGTAAGAAAGGCTCTGATTGTCGTGGATGATATCGTAATCCTGATATCGATTGCGTAGAAACATGTATGCCCGAATACCGAAAGTGAAAGGTTCCGGAAATCCCATGGTCGAAACGCCCAGCCATTCCATTATATTGATGGGATCGGCAAGCTCCTTAACCGTGGGAACTCGGAAAGGATTTGCGGGATTGTACAAATCAAGCCCGGGAAGCCGAATGACATTTATATTATTGGAAGAGGATTGAACCGGAGGGCCTGAAATCAAATCGACGTGATGCCCAAGGTCCTTCAGCGCCCGGCTCAAATTTTTTATATAAACCCCTTGTCCGCCGCAGTGGGGATTGCTGCGGTAGCTCAACAGGCAGATTCTTAGAGGATTGTTGACGGACGGCATGCGCTAATTTCACTCCCGCTCATTTTCCGGCGCGCTGCCAAAATGACCCTTTGGCCTTCGGCTTGCACGTTCCCATACAGCCGGTATGTGACTTTCGTCAAGTGATTTTTAGCTCGCCTTGGCGAAATACTGCTATCCGTCGACCTCCTTATATATTAATCCTTCGATTGCAAATCGAAACCGACATTATTCTTGAGCAACGCGCACCACCTCTTCAATCGATGTGACACCGTCTTTCGCTTTTTGGATCCCATCCTGACGCAGGGTAACCATATTCAGATTCAGGGCCTGCCTTTTAATACTCGCGGAATCGGAAGTCTTTAGCAAATGCGCTTTTAAACGATCGTCCAACACCATGATCTCAAAAATACCGATTCGTCCTTTATAGCCGGTATTTAAACAGTTGGGGCAACCGACCGGGCGATAAACCGTCGCGCCTTCCCAATCCGCCGGTGTATCGCCCAGCATCCTCAGGGCCATCTCATCGTGGGTGTAGGGCTGTTTGCAATCATTGCAAAGAACGCGCACAAGTCTTTGCGCCACAACCGCAGTCAGCGCTGATGAGAGCAAGAACGATTCGATACCGATATCCACCAGCCGGGTAATGGCGCCGGCGGCATCGTTGGTGTGAAGTGTAGAAAAAACCAAATGCCCTGTTAATGCGGACTGAACGGCGATTTCAGCCGTTTCCCGATCCCGTATTTCTCCGACCAAAATGACGTCCGGGTCCTGTCTTACAATCGATCTCAAACCGCTGGCAAAAGTGAGATCAATTTTGGGATTGACCTGTATCTGGCTGATGCCTTTAATCTGATATTCCACCGGATCTTCAACAGTGATGATGTTGATGTCCGGGGAGTTGATGGCGCTTAAAACCGCATACAGAGTCGTTGTTTTACCGCTGCCCGTGGGACCGGTTACCAGAATGATTCCGTTGGGTGACTTTACGAGCTGTTGGATAAGATTCAATTGTTCCGCCGCCAGCCCCAACTCGGAAATTTTAAGGAGAACGGTGGTTTTATTTAGCAGCCTCAGAACACACCGTTCTCCAAACGAAGTCGGAATCGTCGAAACCCGTACATCAATATCCTGGTCGCCGATCCTGACATCAAAACGACCATCCTGGGGAAGTCGCTTTTCGGCAATGTTCATTTTGGCTATAACCTTGATTCTCGAGGTCAGAACCGGCTGGACCCAAGTGGGCGGAGAGATAAGGTCATACAGAATGCCGTCGATCCGGGAACGGACCTTAAAGCTGTTTTTATACGGTTCAAAATGGATATCACTGGCCCGTGCATTTACCGATTGGGAAATAATATGATTTACAAGTCTGATGATGGGTGCTTCGCTGGTGTCATCCAGCAGGTCTTTGATGTCTTCGATATCGCTGATGAGGGTTCCGCCGTCCTCTTCAATGTCTTGAACAAGCTGTTCGGCTGAATCCCGGCTCTGATCATATAACATATTGATGGCCGATAGGATGGCCGCCCTGGTTGAAAGAACGATCTGAAAATCATTTATTCCCAGAATTCGGATCAGATCGTCGGCGGCTTGAAATCGCGCAGGCTCGTTAACGGCCACAACCCAGTCGGTAAAATCCAGAGCGTCTTGCGGTGCGGTTTCTTTGTTTGCATCCCCCGTCTCAGCCGCCTCTGGCATGCTACGGCCAAGTTCCAGAGGCACCATGATATGTTTTTTTAAAAACTGGATCGGCACCCGCTGAGTAAAATCGCTTTTGAGATTTTCAAGCGGCAGTCTGGGCCAAACCGGAAGACGGTACTGGATGCTTAGGGCTTTAAGAAGCTGCCTTTCAGAAATAATTTTATTTTTAATGAGTGCCCCGCCAATGCCTGCGCTATTTTCTGGGTCGGCTTTGGAGGCCTCACCTAGATCGGATTCCATAACACCGAAAGTATCTTTAAGTATTTGAGTTAAGCGGCTTGGCATGCTGAATCGCTCAAGTTAGATTTGATAATCAAGGGTCTGCTGGTATTGCCGGAGTGATGTTCTCACCTATCTACGGTAATTGAAACCGGCTCTTCGGTTTTTTTTTGATACAGTTTGATCTGGCCTTCTTTGATCGTGTCGATTTGATCCTTTTTGTCACGGTAGACTTCCGCCGCCTCTTCCGGGCTTTCAATGACGCGCGGGGTGAGAAATACGTAAAGGTTGGTCTTGTCGCTGCCGCTTGATTCCGATCTAAAAAGCGCACCCGCAAGGGGGATATTTCCCAGGCAGGGAACGCTCCTTCGGGTGTCTGAAAAGCTGTCGTCAATCAACCCGCCGATAACGATCGTATTTTTATCGTTTACGATCACGGTCGTGTCGATGGTGCGCTTCAGCGTGGTCGGCCGGAAATCGCTTGTCGACTCTAACCGGATCACTTCCTGGGCAATTTTGAGACGAATCTTACGGTCTTTGTTGATATTTGGGGTAATCGTCAGTTTAATTCCCACGTCTTTATATTCAAACGTCTCATACGTAACGGCCGCCGCGGTGGTTCCGGCCGTGGTTTTGAAGGGGATGTTCTTTCCCACCGAAATTTTGGCCTCCTCATTGTCCGTTGTCAGAATCTGAGGGGTTGAAAGGATGTGGACATCCTTATCCTGCTTGTAGGCATTGACAAACGCCGCAATACTGGGAAAGGTTAAATTCCCGACCGTGATCCCCTCGCCGAGTATCCCCAGCGCCATTCCGGTTGGAAAAGCAGCAAATGCGGCTGTATCGGCAGTAGCGGGGGGTGTAAAGATCCCCGATGCAGCACCGCCGCCACCCGATCCGGCCCCGTAAAAAACTCGGTTTGCGCCCTTTCTCCGGTCGCCTGCTGCGCTCCATTCAACTCCCAGATTAAACTCCTTGTTTACATTGACCTCCATGATGAGACATTCAATGTAAACCATGGCCCGCGGGATATCGAGCTTTTTGATAATCTGTTTAAGAACGACAAAGTCTTCCTTTTCAGACATGATAATGAGACTGTTCGTGGCTTTATCTGCGGCAATGCGCACCTTATCGGAAATAATCGGTGTTTTGCTTGCCTGTTTGGCACCGGCCTGTTTTTTTGGCAGCGCCAAAAGAACCTTGGCCAAATCATCGGCGATCGCATGCTCCAGATAATAAACGTGAATTCTTTCCTTACCGCGGGGGGTTTCTTTGTCGAGCATCCTGACCAGGAGTTTTATGCGGCCGGTATCTTCCATGCCGGCCAGCAGCACCAAGGTGTTTGTCCGTCTATCGGCCACAAAATTAATCGCTTTTGAGATCCCGCCTTTTTTCGATTTTTGGGCCGCCTTAAAAACCGATCTGAGCAGCTTAACGAGTTCATCCGCATTTGCATATTTCAGCGGGAGGACCGAAAGCTCCCTGCCAATACGGCTGACATCGATGGTTTTCAAAATCCGCATAAGCCGTCTGATGTTTGAAGCAACATCGGTAACAATGAGCGTGTTTGTGGGCGGATAGGCCAGTATGACACTGCTTTTGGATATCAAGGGTGCCAAAAGACGCTTGATTTCCGCGGGAGCGGCGTAAGTTAAAGGTATGATTTGGGTAACCACTTTATCTTCGGGCAGGATTGATTCATCTTTCAAGCGGGTTTCGATGCTTTTCGTACGGGCTTCAGGGGAGGGAATAATTTTGATGACTCGGCCGGCTTTCACCGTCGCATAGCCGTGAACCTCCAGCACCGATTCAAATACCTTATACGCCTCTTTAATCGATATCTTGGAGGGGGAGATGATCGTCACCTTACCTTTTACGCGACGGTCAATGATAAAATTTTTCCCCACCAGCTCGCTGATGAACTTGATGAACACACGGATATCGACATTATTAAAATCGATCGAAACAAACCGCCCTGCCGCAGATGGGGGTTTAAGCGCCTGTTTGTTTTTCAGAGCCTGCTGCGCCACGGCAGGCTGTCTTCCAAAAGCCAACGTTACCAAGAGGAATAAGAACACAACTTTTTTTAGGAGGACGGCACCCATTATTATTTTAAGCCTATGATCTGCAATTATCGATTAGTCGTTGCTTTAGGGCATAGGAAGCTTTGCCGTGGTAAACGAATCAAGCGACGCACCATGTTACACACTATTCGATATCATACTCAATCGTTTTCTGGCGCCCCTGCCGTTTAATTCGTAAGCGTACCTGGTCGGACGATTTTAGCCGCTCATAAAGACCGAGCGCATCGTCAACCGTTTCAATTTGTTGATCGTCTACCCCCAAAACGACATCCCCGTTACGCAATCCCATTTTAGCAAAAATGGAATTCGGTTTAATATTGGTAAAACTAAGCCCGTCGGGCTTTCCATTTTGGAAATGGGGCATTATGCGTACCTGCTGTAAAAGCTGATTGACGTTTTTGACCGCATCGTCCATTTGCGACCGTTTCAGGCGTATATTTGCAGATGACTTTGGGGGGCGCGGCCGAGGTGTTTTGGGGCTGCGGGGATCGTCTCTCATTTGCTCCATTTCAAGCATTTCATCTTTGCCGTCAACGTTCAGCACCACCTTTCTTCTTAATATCGATTTTATGGTTGCCCGTTGGATTTTATCGCCTTCGCGAAAGAGATGCTGTTGACCTTTTCCTTTCTCCTCGATGACGGCATAGGCTTTAACAGCGCGGTGTTCCTCATCCGTCACCGTTCCCCAAAGCTTTAACTTGAGGCCGGTTGGTTTTATTTTCTCAATTTTGATGGATGCGGTTGCTTCTGACGCCTGGGCGTCTGTTTTGAACAAATTGCGTTCCACGACCGGGTTATAATGGTCCAAGGCCGGATAGGTTTTTGCCGCTGGGACAGGGGCCTTGGGGAGCGATATCGGTAATGGGTTTTTCGAATGCAGATCGCCCGTTATGCTTTTATAAAATAGATCGACCCCTAAATATACGGCTGCCGTTAAAAAGAGTAGATTCAAAATGGAGAGATAACGGCTCATGGGTGCACCTAATTGAATCTGAAGGACGGTTTATCCAGCGAACCTTTTATTTGAAAAGGGAGACCCTTCTCCGATATATTTTTGTTCGGGAAAATCAGCTTGGTCATTGTCTTTCCCAGGCCTGAAAGAAACAGATGGTGCGGTTTGATCGTCCCCTTGAGATTGAGTACGCTCTTTTCAAAGTTGTCCCTGATTCGAATCGTCCCGGTAATTTCAAGGTCTATCTGAGGTCCCCTGGCCGTGCACTCTCTTATTTGCACTTTATGATTCGCAAAGCTTGCTCTGGCTTCTATCTTGCTGAAATTGAGGCTTTTCAATTGTAAAAAAGCCTCTGGCAACTGGATTTCAGTACCCGACAAAATCAATTCGGCATCGACCTGCTCTCCTTGAGTCGGGTTTTTTTTGTAATCCATTTTTCCGCCCAGCAGACCTGAAATCATCCGGCGGGCAGCATTTGGAATCGCCGCTATTTTTTTGATTTGGATTCCAGAAAATACGACCTCGATCTTGAGCTGCCGCTTCTCCTTACTCCCGCTGATGAGAGTTTGTCCTTCTAAATTACCGTCATACGATTCTCCCTCAAAATTAAATACCTTATTGGGGCTTAAAAGAGACCCGTAAACCGGGACGATATTAAGCCGCTTAACCCCGAACAAGGGTTGTGTCCCCTGGGACAGTAAAACTGCCTGAAGGGCCAGTCCGGGAGGAAACGCCGGTTTCACATGATCTATGCTGATGATAATCCCGTCGGCGGTTCGGTTGACGGTGTCGCTGATGTAATTCTTAACCGCATCAGAAGGAAAAAGGAAATAAAGACTAACAGCCAATACTCCCATCAGATAAAAAAAATAGAACAACCGCTTTTTGATCGATTTCATAGAAAATGATCCCCTGCTTCAGGATTGAAATACCGCCGCCTGCAGAATGACACTAACCGTTCCTTCCTTTTTACCCTCCTTTACAATCGATACGCGTCTGACCGTGACCCTGTTTTTGGAAGTCTCGGCTCCATGCAAATAAGCCACAAGTTGTTTCAGGGTAATCCCTTTCAGCTTCATCTCAACCAATGACACCTTAAGCGGGCTCTCTTTTTGTATCGATATTGACGGTCTCATATAGTCAATGTGGTCTTTTATGCCAACCGCACCGGCCAGTCTATCCAAAAAGGTAAAAAGCCTGAATCCTTTTTCTCTTTTTGCTATCTGACGTCTTGCAAGCTCCTGGGTTTTCCGTATTTCATTGTATTCGGATTGTAAAAGGCGCATGTCCTCCAGGATCTTCGTTTTGACGGTCACCATTTTTTGGAGTCGTTCGCGTTTTGCGAACATAGGCAATAGGACCATTTGCGTGAATGCATAAATGACGACAAATCCAATGGCCAGACCAACGGCATATTTTTCTCGATTGGAAAGTCTATTCAGGATCATAGTTCCACATTCAGTTTAAACCGGACTTGATTTTGAACCGGGTCTTTTTTGGTGGAGCCGATCTTTACTTTTTGGAAAAAGGGTATCTGCTCCAGACGCGTTTTCAAGTCATCCACCGCATTAAAGCGGTCTGTAATCCCGGAAATTGTGATTCTTTGCGGGCCCATGACCAGCCTTGTGAACTCAACGTCCAAATTTCCCGGTATCCGCTTGCTGATCGCGTTGACGATATCGATTTTAAGAATTCCGTCCCCCGCTGCGTGAATGAATCCGGCCTTTTTCTTACGCTCACGGATTTTGACTCTCATCTGCTGTAATGGATCGACAATTCTTTTGACATCCGGAAATGTGGTTGCAAAAATCGTCTTGATTTGGCGGTCTATCGTATGTGTTTTTTTCTTCAGCCAAAAAGAATCCAAGGCCACACCGGCCATGTATAAAGCCAGCACAACGCCTGCCAAAACAGCGCTTTTAATGATCCCGGCTTTATAATCA
>CAZNFS010000053.1:0-1820 GCA_964572695.1 uncultured Desulfobacteraceae bacterium | reverse complement strand
AACCCGCTGAGTCGCAGAGGCGTTTTTTCGAAAATTAATGCCCCTTATCCCTTTTATCCTCATCAGGGCTAAAGCCAGGGCATTGTTCATTTTGCCCGACTCCCACGGCTCCCCTGCCGGTACCGATACAATCGCCTCGGTTTTCTGTAAAAGGTCTGCGCGCATAACCGGCAGATTCAATTCATGTTGCAGCGTTTCGTCAATATCACCCTCGTTGATGTCAAAACCGGTTAAAATAACGCCCTGGGGTTGAAAATCGACTGGAAATGTTTCATTGAAACCGGCCACTGTCCGCTCCATTTCCAGGCAAAGCTCGGCCAGCCGCGACGGTGGCCCCTTCCGCAAAGAAACAGTCCTCGCCAGACAAACCTGTCCGGATACGACCACAAAGAGCGAGCAGATATTTTTACCGATATCGAGAATAAAACTGTCGGCAGGCAAATCGTAAATCTCAGACACACAAATGGCTGCCGGATAGGCACCCGGAGATATGATTTCGGGCTCAATATTAAATGCTGCCAGAATATTCGTATAGAATTTCAATCTCGCCTTTTCTATGACAGCGGCCAGAATCTCTGTTTCGTTTGGGGATTCGAATCGATTTAAAGCATAAAAATCAATGATGCAGTCGTCAATTTGAAAAGGTATATTCGGTTCGAGTTCAAAAGGGAGTATCAGCCCGATTTTTTTTTGCTCTTTAAAAGGAATCTTAATATTGCGGTAGCAGATATGATCGGCCGGAAATGCGGCCAGGCAAACGGCTCCGCTCAGATCTGCTTCTTTTTGGAGTGTTTCGAGCGCTGTTGCCACATGAGTGTTTAATTCGTCCTGATCTTCCACCGGGATTTGGGCATGGGCTTCGATCCGGCTTCCTTTTATCCCGCTTGTAATCAGAACAGCGGATACGGAATTGAATTGAATGTCGAGCCCGAGGATCTTTTGAGCCATCGCTCTCTTACCTCATCCGCGGCGTTCCGCGCTATTTTCTAGTCTAGTCGGTCTTCCATTGCAAAACCTTGCACTGCCACCTGCCCGTTTTGGCATCTCTTTTTCTTAACACAACCACCGCAGTGGTCAATGATAAGTCGTGCAGGGTGGCTTTCGATTCAATCCGAAAGATGTCGCTTATGGTGGTGATAAGATTCGGGTCGATCTGGACGGCACTTAAGCCGGGAACATTCTGATACCATCTCGGTTCGGAAATATCCTGTATGAAGACACCGTTAGATTCTTCTGTGCGATACCAATCCATTTCCAGGGCCAGGTCTTCGTTTCCGGGTGGCAAGAGTGCGGCCAGTATCTCAACCGGGGCCGTGTTGATGTTGATGTTTCCCGCAAATTGGAACCCTTTGCCTGTGGCCGGTGACATGCCGTAAATCGTTAAATAATCTGCAAGTCCCGGAATCTGGCCGACGCCATAGAACATCTCCGGTTTGATCCCTTTGATTAATATGAGTTCATTCAAGTGGGGCAGGGGACCGTTTCGGCATGCATACGGCGGTTCAAGATCTTCATAATAACCGGACTCGGCCCCGGTGAGTCCGGTGATGGCATCATCGTCGTTGGAATCGAGCCAGTCTTTGATGGCGTTCAGCATGGCGGCGGGGTCGATCTCTTCACCGAATTCAAATTGAGAAACCAGGCCACCCAACAGGCGGTCCCACAGCATTCTCTGGGAAATGTTAAACTGCTGTCCTTCGGGATACCGAACCAGGGCATTGATCTGGATTTTCCCCAGTTCATCGCCGATGTGTATATCAAGTTTTCCTTCCTCAAAAGGGATAGCCCGAACGATCTCTGATAATTTTTCAGGAATAGCC
>CAZNFS010000052.1:0-17961 GCA_964572695.1 uncultured Desulfobacteraceae bacterium | reverse complement strand
GGCGGTTTCGATTCGTTTCTTGGTGCTGGGGATACCGGCGCCCGGCTCACCGGCGCAAGTGATTTTGGAAATGGTAAGCTCGGCCGGGTTCAATTTCAGCTTTTGTTTGGCCACATCGGCCATGCCCAGGATATAGGTAGGGGTTCCCATCATCGCCGTGGCCTTCAGCTCCTCGATTTTGAGTATGCGTGCCTGTGTATCCAAAACACCGCCCGGGACCACTTCACAACCGATTTTCTCAGCGCCATAATGACCTGACCAAAAGGCCACAAAAATATTATAGCCAAAGGGAATAAAAACCCGATCCCGGGGGCGATAGCCCTGGGCCCACAGAATGTACGCCCAGCATTCGGCAAACCATTCCCAATCCTGCCAGGTATCGGCCTGATAAATCGGTTGACCGGTGGTGCCGCTGGTTTGGTGAAATTCCGAAACATCTTCAAGGGGGACACACAGTGTATCCCCATAGGGAAAGGGATCCTTGCACTGGACATCGCGCAGCATCGATTTTTCTACGACGGGAACCTGGCGGATATCCTCAAAGGATCGAATGTCTTGAGGAGCGATGCCGGCCGAATCGTAGAGCGCGCGATGAAATCTGGAACGTTCGTAGGCCCACTTAAATATGCGCCTGAATTTTTTGAGTTGCAGGATACGGAGTTTTTCCGGCGGGAGGCTTTCCAAAACCGGATTCCAGAATTTTGAATCATTCGCCACAATGGATTCCTCCCATTGCTAATACATGAGGTTGGGTAAAAGCAAAATGATTTGGGGAAAGAGCATCAGGATGATGGTTCCCACAACGACGGCAATCAGAAAAGGGAAAATCCCCTTAAAGATCGTTTCGAGGGGAATTTCGCCGATGACGTTTTTGGCCACCCCATAAACGACGTAGACATTGATCCCCACAGGCGGCGTAATGACTCCCATCTCCGTGACCATCACAATAATAATGCCAAACCAGATCGGGTCGTAGCCCAGATTGGTCACTACCGGATAGAAAATAGGAACCGTGAGCGTGACAAACGCCAGGGCATCCATAAAGCATCCGCCTAAAAAATAGATTCCGATGATAATGGCCATGATCACAATCGGCGGTAGATCGAATCCACCGACCCAGGCCGCCAGATCGAAAGGAATGCGGGTCACAGCCAGAAACTTGCCGAAAATAACCGCACCGGCGATGAGCATCAGTACCATACAGGAGGTCCGCAGGGTTTCGTGCAAAGACTTTACAAACCCGGGCCGGTCGAGTTGCCGCTTGATCAATGAGATCGCAAGGACACCGAAGGAACCCACCGCCGCTGCTTCGGTGGGCGTAAACAGTCCGACAAACAGACCGCCCATGACCAGGATAAAGACCATCAGCGTTTCACTCATGCCGAGGAGCGCTTTTATCCTAACCGGCCAGGAAAAGCGTTCTCCGGGAGGGCCCTGTTCCGGGCTGAGGCGGCATCTGAGATAAATGGAGCAAATAAACAGAATGGTCACCAGAATAGCCGGTAGAATACCGGCCACAAATAAAGCGCCGATGGACTGTTCGGTTAAGATTCCGTAGACGATAAGGACCACACTGGGGGGCATAATCATGCCCAGACCACCACCTGAGGCAACACAACCGGTAGCCAGTTCGTCGGCATAATTGTAGCGTTTCATCTCGGGCAGACCAACGGTCGCCATCGTAGCGGCTGTGGCAGGGCTGGATCCACACACAGCCCCAAAGGCGGTGCAGGCCGATACGGTGGCCATGGCCAGCCCGCCGCGTGTGCTGCCCAGATATTTATAGGCCGTTTCGTACAGGCGGCGGCTAATCCCGCTGTTGAAGGCCAGCTGGCCCATGAAGATAAAGAGCGGAATGGTGGTCAGTTCGTAGCGTGAAAAAACTTCATAAATATTTCGGGAAAGAAGGGTGAGCCCGCCCTGGGTTGAAATCATCACACTAAATCCCAGGTACCCGACCAGAGCCATGACATAGGCCACAGGCATGCGGGACAAAAAAACCAAGAGCATAACCAGGATGCCGACTATACCGATCAATGTAGGACTCATTGGTTCTTCAGCCTTCGAATGATTTGCATGACATCCTGCAGGATAACCAGGGTAAAGATCAAACAGCAAAAAGCGGTGACATAGATAATGACATACTCGGGGAGCTCCAGGCTGATGGAAACTTCACCGGATTTTTGCATGGTGCGGGCATAAAGCAGCATGCGCCAGGTGACAAGACCAAACAGCCCCAAACTCAATATACGGGTGCACAAATCGATGATGGCCTGAGTCTTTTCAGAAAACACGCGCACGAGGATTTCAACCCCCACATGTCCTTTAATCCTATCGGTATAGGGGAGCGCCATGGCTACCGTCATGGTGGCCATGAACCCGACGATTTCCACGGCGCCCAGTATCGGATGGCGAAAGAAACGGCCGATCACATCGGCACAGGTCAAAACCATCATACCGACAATACAGACCGCGCCAATCGTTTTTAATTTGTCCGAAACCCATTCCAGGATTTTGAGGCCCAAATTCATGCGCCGTTTACCTGTGTGTTATTTAAGAGATAAAGGGCCGGCTGAGGCTTCACCCACAACCGGCCCTCTTTAATAGGGTTGCTTTTTTATTTGGCAAGAGCTGCTTTTACGAAATCAACATACTTTTGCGCGTCCGCAAAGCCTTTCTTTTTCATGTCTGCCACGTAATTGGTGATAACCGGAGCGACTGCTTTCTCCCACCGGGCAGCTTCTTTGCTGTCGACACCCCAAATGGTTCCGCCCTTGCTCAGGAAGAACTGGATGCCGAGCAAATCGCTGGTGTCCCAAGCCTCGGCATGTTTCACTTCCCATTCTTTATTGATTTGGGTAATGATTTGCTTGATATCGGCCGGAAAGGCATTCCACTTGTCCTTGTTCATGACCACAAAAAAGGTGGTGGTATAGGCGGCCGAAAAAGCGGCCGTGGCATTCCTGGTGACCTCACCCAATCTCCAGCCTTTGTTGGCCTCGAAGGGATAGGAAGCCCCTTCCACAACGCCTTTTTGGATCATCTGGTAACATTCCGGCATGGGTTTGGCGACCGGTGTGGCCCCCAATGCCTTCTGGAACAGAGCGCTGGTCCCGTGACCTCTTAATTTGAGGCCTTTTAAATCCTCCAATTTTTTGACCGGCTTATCTTTGACGGTATGAACCAGACCGGGTCCGTGCGCATGGACGTACATGACTTCCACATCGCTGACTTCTTTGGGCTTGAATTTACGGATAAATTCGTTCGCAACGGTCGTGGCAACTTTTCCGCTGGTATACCCCAAAGGGAGATCGACCGCGGCCATCACAGGAAAGCGGCCTCTGGTATAAGCAAAGATAGACAAACCGACATCCGAAAGACCGGTTACGACGCCATCGTAGATTTGTCTGGACTTGGTCAGAGTTCCTTTGGGAAAATAGTCGATTTTGACCCTTCCGTCGGTTCGCTCTTCGACCGCTTTGCACCAGGATTCAGCCAGCTTGCTCTGGATGTGGAAGGGTGGGAAAAAGTTGCTGTAAGTCAGTTTAATGGTTTTGGCTTCGGATTTTGGGGCGCCCGCTGCGATGACGGCGAAAACCACAAAACCCACAATCAATAATTGAAAAAACCGTTTTTTGTACATTGATTTGCCTCCTTTTCTAAATGTTAAATGCGTTTCACCGGTTCGTATCTTCTTTCACCCCCCTTCTTGCCCCTTCTTGTAACCCGCAACCCAAAGGGATTAGATCCTGGCGTTCCCTATAGCACAAAATGCAACAGGATGGTATCTAAAACATAACGTAGCCGCCCGCAGGTTTACCCGCCGTTGGCGGCTCCTTAGGCGACCAGGGTTCAGCGTTAGGGACAAAGACAAAATTGGAATCCCGAAGTCCTCGCCATGATTTCCGAACCCTGAACCGTTGAGCCCGTGAACGGCACCACCGCCTTGCGCTGAAAATCTATTGCGAAGGGCGATCAAATAAGGCCCAGGCGGGGGCGGCTTTGGGCTTTGGTTTGCGACCGTAAAAAATATCGTCCATAACCGAAAATAGCCTTCTGGAGGCGCGATTGCGTGTGATCATGGTCCGAATGACTCTGTGCGGAAATGTAGTGTCGTGGCTCCAGGGACAGACGCGCATACAGATATTGCAATCCGTTCCCACTTTGCCCCAGTAGTCAAAACAGGTTTCGGCATTCAATTTCCAGCGCAGCGTCCCGTTGACTTCGGTTTGAGTCTCAAAGGGAATCGAATTGGAAGGACAGCAACGGGCGCATTTTTTGCAGATCCGGCAGAAGTCTTCAACGCCGATATCAACAGGTTTGTCGGCCATAAGGGGAAGGTCGGTTGTGACCGCACCCAGTCTGATGCGGGGGCCAAATTCTTTAGTCATCAAATACCCGAGGCGACCCAGCTCGCCCAATCCGGCATCCACCGCCAGGGGCACAAGGGCCATATCGTAATGACGCAGATGATTGGCGGTGGACGAATATCCGAGGTTGGCGATATAGGCGGCCAGTTGAACGGCGATATAGGCGCCTTTGGCGTAATTGCCCATACTGGCAATGGTTGTGGGTGTATGCGGCGCGGTACCCACCAAACCCAACCCCATTTCAGTCGCAAAAACAACGGCATATTTATGGGTCAGTTCAATCTCCCGGCCCCAGTCTTCCCAGTTTTTGTGGAAGATTTCACCCCTGTGCGAATAGATCCATAAGGGATTGATTTCGGCGATGCCGACCAGATCGGCCCCCAGTGAACGGGTGAAACCTTTAATTTTTTGAGTTGCCGCTTCAGGTTCCAGATTAATCCGTTGCTCTTGAAACAAAGGATGGCTCCGGGGTCTGATGTTATCGGGGGTTGAAAGAGACAAGGGGATTGACTGCGAGGCAAACATGGCCGCCACATTCGGCCGATCGTGGGGGCTGTCGATGGCGCCCGGGGTTCCCAAGGGACCGCCTTTTTTTCTGCGCGCCGTGTCATACGCTTCCCATTGGGGATGCTTTTCATAAAACTGCTGAACCATCCCTGAGTCCGGCGGAAGGGAACGATTGCGGGCAAAAACGATGTTTCTTTCATCATAGCGTTTGACCTTGCCCTGAATCAGACCGCCGGCTCCGGCGAGTGCTTTTGGATTGGCGGCGGTCTTTCTGGCAAGGATAAAGGCGATAATAACGCCCAAAATAAGCAAACAGATTAAAACGACTACGCCGGCGAAGGTTTTAAAAAACCCGGCTGATTGCCATAAAAAGAAAAGGACAGCCAGACCGAGCATTCCCAAAAACTGTAGACCGCCGAAAAACGAAGCCCGGCGTTCTTTCTCCCCGATGGAGGAAACAAAGAAGCTCAATCCAATCAAGGCCTGTAAGCAAAGTCCGATTTCAACTATAAAGATGAAGATGTTTATCATGACAGAAGGCTCCCAAAGCGTCTGGAACGATTACAAATGCATATACCTGGCAGAGATGAGCCAAAGATCAAGTCGATTAACGATTTAAAGCCGGCCGAAAAGCGTTGATCTCAACCTTAATTGTCAGTGCTCCATTTGCGGAAGTTGGGGCAGCTTATTTTGAGGCGGTTTGATAAAGCTGGCCAGGCTCAGCTTTAGACTCTGGGCGGCTTCCCGGTCTTTTTCTAAAATCCTTCCTTGGCCTTGGCGATCTTGTCCACTTCACCCATGACAATCAATGTGGTCCCTGCGTTAAGGACTTGCGAAGGGGGCGGATTAAATTCGATCTTCTGGTTTTGTTCGCGTGAACCGAGGACGAGGACATCAAATCGGTCGGGTATATCAATTTCACCGATCGTTTTACCGGTGAATTTTGAGCCTTTAGGAACGGTGATTTCGTGGATTCTCAAATTTCCTTTTTTACTGCGCAGCATGCTATCCAGAAAATCAACCGCGGTGGGGCGGATCATTTCCGAGGCGATGCGCAGGGCGCCGATAAAATTGGGTGATACGACCCTGTCGGCTCCGGCCATCCTGAGCTTGGGTTCGAGTCTTTGGTCTACCATTTTGCTGATAATACGGATATTTTTATTCAGCATCCGGGCGCTCATGGTGATATAAAGATTGTCCTTATCCGACGGGAGGCAGATAACGATCCCGGCGGCTCGTTCAATACCTGCGGCCACAAGGTGCTGGTCGTCTGTTGCATCTCCCTGAATATAAAGGAGATTTTCGACTGAACGGCATCTTTCAATCCGCTCTTCATCAAAATCGATCAGGACCATCTTTTCCAGGTTTTTATGCAGTTCAGAGAGGATATGCCTTCCGGTTTCACCCCCGCCGCAGATAATATAGTGATCTTTTAATTTCAGAATCTTTTTTTCCATTTTCTTTTTCCTTATAATTCCGGAAAGTTCTCCTTCAACAATCAATGCCGTTAAGGTCGACAGGCCGTAAACAATAACGCCCATTCCGAATGTGATCAAAAGAATGGTAAATATTTGAGCGGGGACATGGCCGGAAACCTCAATGACCTCACCATATCCAACCGTGGTCAGGGAGATCACGGTCATATAGAGGCAGTCCATAAAGCTGTATTTTCCGCCGAAGATAAAATAGTAGCCGGCGCTTCCTCCCCAGATCACGATAAAAATCGCAATCAGGATTTGACCTATTCTTTTTCTAAGATCCATGTTGTTCGTAATGGGTGCTACGTTGGCAGAAGAGGCGAAAACCGTGGTAACGGTCGAGCCTTAAATCGTTTCTGAATTTAATAAACGAATATAACAGGATAAATCATGCTGTAAAGAATTTTCTGCGCTCATATAGCGGTTTGACTTTACAAAACGCCGGGCATATCTTATAAAATTACATGTCCGGCGGTTGGTCTCAACAGTTTTAGACACCATCGTAGTGGAGTCAATGCATGGCGCCCCAAACCAAACTGGTGATTGCGACCCGAAATAAAGGCAAATTTGCTGAAATCCGAGATTTGTTTAAGCGCTATCCCATCGAAATTAAAAACCTGGATGATTTTGGCCCGATCCCAACCGTGGAAGAGGATGGCAGGACATTTGATGAAAATGCGCATAAAAAGGCCAGTTTTACGGCCCGCGTACTGGGCCTTGCGGTAATTGCAGATGATTCAGGGCTTATGGTAGAAGCCCTCGATGGCGCTCCGGGGGTCTTTTCGGCGCGTTATGCCGGCGCAAATGCAACCGATCAAGAGCGTGGCGCAAAGTTGCTGGCGGAAATGTGCGGAAAAACGAACCGCAAGGCGGCATTTGAGTGTGTTCTATCGATCGCGGTGCCTTCAGGGGCCGCCCTGACCTATGAAGCGCGCTGTGAAGGACTTATTGCTGAAAAAGCGGTTGGGTCCAACGGATTCGGTTATGATCCGATTTTTTATTATCCCCCCTTGCGCAAAACGTTTGCGGAATTAACCCGTAAAGAAAAAGGACGTGTAAGCCACCGCGGGAAGGCAATGCAGGCGCTGAATAACGAATTTGATAAGGTTTTGATCTGGATAGATCAAAATATGCCCGTATTCGATAAACATACCTATAAAGGAGAACAGAATGATTGAAGATTTGATACGAAAAAACAGGAGCTGTCGCCGCTTTTATCAAAATCAAAAGATTAAAATGGAGACCCTAAAGGGATTTGTAAACCTGGGAAGGCTCTCGGCCTCTGGAGCTAATTTGCAGCCCCTGAAGTATATCCTTTCATGTGATGAGGAAAAGAATGCCGCCATATTTTCTTGTCTGGCATGGGCCGGGTACCTGAAAGACTGGGCGGGTCCCGAAGAGGGCGAACGTCCGTCGGCCTATATTATTGTTCTGGGTGATACAAAGGTGGCCAAAGATGTTGGCTGTGATCATGGGATCGCCAGCCAAAGCATTCTTTTGGGTGTTCGGGAGGCCGGACTGGCAGGATGTATGATCGCATCCATAAACAAAGAGAAGTTGAGAGGCACTTTGAATATTGCGGAGCAGTATAAAATCGTGCTGGTATTGGCAATCGGAAAACCCAAAGAAAAGATTGTGCTGGATGAGGTCGGCGCGGATCAAAATATAAAATATTATCGAGACAAGGGGGCTATGCATCATGTTCCCAAACGGAGTTTGAACGATATCATCGTTGATTCTTAAAATGTAAAGAACGGGACCGACCCGGATATTTATTTGCCTGCCCTTTGGGCGAAAAGCGGGGGAGAGACATGTTTCAGAGAAAAAAAGGAGTCGATATCGTGATGGAGATCGGTGGTATCGCCACCACCGATGCAGCGATGACGCTTTTTAAGGAACAAATGGACCAAAGACACTTTTTGCGCATACAGCGTATTAAGAATCCCGAAGCGATTCTTAAAATCGCAAATGCGGTAGCCATGTGTGAACCGGATACGATTTATATCAATACCGGTTCGGACGAAGACCGCCGGCTTATCCGCGATTGGGCTCTAAAAAACGGTGAAGAATCAGCGCTTCCCATGCCGGGCCACACCATCCATTACGATTTAAAAGAGGAGCAGGCGCGCATTATCGATCGAACGTTTTATATCGCCAATGAAGACGAAGCCACCAGCTCGCTGGCCAAAAGAATTGAAAGGGCCGATGCGCTGATAGATGTTGGGGAAAAAATGAAGGGCATCATGCAGGGTATGATGATGATGGTGGGATTCTACATTAGAGGACCTTTCGGGGCTCCGGTGTCCAATCCGGCGCTTGAAATTTCCAGTTCGGCCTATGTGTCGCACAGTGCCGAAATTCTTTACCGCAATGTTTATCAGAATTTTAACGCGGCCGTTGAGCAGCTTAAGCACTTTTATACCAATATTCACGGTCAGGGATTGAACCGGCCTGAAGATTTGCCAAATGCACGAGTTTATATGGATCGCAGCCATCAAACCTCCTACAGCATGTATTGTACCTATGCCGGTAATACCCTGCTGCTTAAAAAGGGGAATCATCGCTTTTCAGTAGATAAAGCCGTCTATGAAAATGCGGGCAACGAACTTTCGGAACACATGTTTATTACCGGAATCGCCGGACCGGGAGATCGGGTCACATTTTGCGCCGGGGCCGCCCCAAGCGGCTGCGGGAAGACCACTACCGCGATGGCGGGCGATTCTTTTATTGGAGATGATTTAGGACAGCTGTGGATAGCAGCAGACGGCTCGATCAGAGCCATCAATCCGGAAGTGGGCATATTCGGTATTGTTGAAGATGTCAACTGGGAAGGTGATCCAAAGCTTATGGAGTGTCTGCGGCATCAGGGGACCGAGGTGATCTGGTCCAATGTCTTGATCGATGAAAATGGTGTCCCCCAATGGATCGGCAACGGCGCAGAACCTCCCCCCCAAAAGGGAGTCAATTTTCAGGGGGACTGGGTGCGAGGCATGCTGGATGAAAACGGCAACGAAATCCGCCTGTCGCATCCGAATTCACGCTGCACGTTGTCAAACAGTGCCCTGGGAAATTATTCCGAGTTTAGCGAAGACCCCAAAGGGGTTGAGACACGGGTCATTACCTATAGCGGTCGCGACAGTGATACGATGCCACCTGTTTGGGTGGCCAAGAGCCCGGAACAGGGCGTCGTGATCGGGGCCAGCCTGGTTTCGGCGGCGACCGCTACCGAAATCGGTGCCACGGGGGTGCGCCGACAACCCTGGGCCAATGAACCGTTTATACCGGGGGCTTTGGGGGACTATATGGAGGACCAATTTGTTTTTTTCGGAAGTGATCGAATTGCGAGCGACAAACAACCGGTGATGGCAGGTTTAAATTATTTTTTAACCCACGCCGCCCGGGGCGGAACTTCCACCAAACTCCTGGGTGAAAAAAAAGATGTCAAAGCCTGGATGGCATGGCTGGAAAGGAGAGTCCACAAAGAAGTGGCGGCGATCGAAACCCCGATTGGCTACCTTCCTAAATTTAGCGATCTGGAAAGACTCTTCAAAGACATTATCGATAAAGACTATTCGCAAGAGCTGTATATAAAGCAATTTTCACTCTATCTCGATAACATTGTCAAACGGATCGATTTGCAGCTGGAAGCGTATGGCAAAGAAAAAAACATCCCCGAAAGGCTTTTCGGCATTCTCAAAAAACAGAAGGGCGAATTGCTGGCACTCAAAGAGAAATTCGGTCCGATAGTAGCCCCCGCCCAGTTGGAAGAATTTCAAATCCGGTAACTTTGTCCAAAATAACACCTCGAATCGAGCTAACATGGACTATCATTTATCAAATGGCTGCGCGTTTAAGCAAAGTCGATGAACACGCTTCCCGATAAAACCATCATCGAACGCCTGAATACCCTATCTGCAGAAAGAAAGAAAATTCTGGCACTTCCGCCGGCAGAAGCCCTGGATCGAATTCTGGAGGCCTCTCAACCGGTGGCGCTGGTCCATTCGATGCCTGAGGAAGATCTGTATCTCTTGATTCAGGAGATCGGACATGAGGACGCACTGCCGATATTAGCCCTGGCCTCTGCCCGGCAGTGGGAGTTTTTAGTCGACATGGAGGTTTGGAATCGGGATCGGATTAATATAGAAGCGGTTACGAAATGGCTGAATCTCTTCCTTAAGGCGGATTCAAATCGACTCATCAAATGGGCGGTTGAAGAAAAAGCCGATTTGTTAGAGTATTATCTCTTTAAAAATTTACAAGTCGTCGTCCGCCGGCACGACCAGGATCCTTCCGACTTCGGTGACGGATTCATTACCTATGACGATACGTTCTACTTTCGCATTATGGAAAACCCCCTCCCCCTCCCATCCACCCATGACGCATCGGTGCCGTTGGCTGATGCGCAAAGAAAAGCGGTGTTGTTGGAGATTTAAGACGGCTTTTCGGATTACGACCCGTTGAAGTATCAGGGATTGCTCCTTGAAGCCTCCGGCCTTATCCCCGCCGAAGTGGAAGAAGAAAGCTGGCGTTTGCGAAACATAAGACTCGCCGAAAGAGGATTTCAAGCATTTGACGATGCGATTGGAATTTATCAGCGCTTGAGCCCAGACGATCTCAAAGGGAAGGATCGAAAATATACGCTGCCAGCCCGTTCGGATGCGCCGCTTGCGGTACCCTATTATGCGACCCGGTTGCCGCAAAAGGAAAATCTGTTTGCCCAAACATTGTCGGTTATCGACCCGGGCGAAGTGGTAATGCAAATTCAGAGTGAGTTTGCGAGCCTTTGCAATCAAATTATTTCCGCCGACCAGAACAGAATAAGCGCTAAGGAAGCGCTGGGTACGATCATTAAAAAGGGCTGCGGATACCTCACAATTGGCCTCGAAAGCATTGCCGGGGCAAGTAAAGAGAATAAACCTCAATCATATGCAGCCTTAATCCAAAAACATCTGCTGGCCGATATTTTCAGAGTCGGATACGGAAGAGCACTGGAATTAAAATGGCAGGCCGAAAAATGGCGCAAGAAATCGTGGGGTTATCAAACAGGATTACCGCTCAGTTTCTATGGTGAGAAGTGGGTCGGCGTATTGGGCGGGCTGTTAATCAAAAAGCCGCTTTATTTTGACAATTACCAAACGGGCGTGTTGTACCGCGAATTTGCAAAGCTGGACGAGGTGAAACAGACTCAGGCCGTGTTGAATGAAATGATCGCCTTTGACCGGCTTTTATCCGTGATGGAGATCGCCAATGAACGGTTAAACCGTTATCATCTTTTGACCTATAAAAATCTGTTGTTGACGCTTTGGGTGCGAAACGAAATTGGCCTTTCGAGTGAACTCGACCCGGTCGATCCTGATGCGTTAAGGCCTTTTTTTGAAACGCTTTGGGCCCCGGATCAGATCCCCCGCCGTATAAAAACATCCTCCAAGGCGTCATTTTTAAACTGGCTTTCAAACCGGACCGGCCTTAAGGCATTAGAGATCAGCGAACGTGTAGGGCCCACATTGGAGACTCTTTTTGGTGAGATTGAAAGCGAACTCGGGCTGGTTGCAGCCCAGGATCTGGACCCGAGATATGTGCACCTGTTTTTACTCCAAAAAGATTTGCCGGTTTAAGCGTTGAGCCGTTGTTCCAGCTGGGCCACGATGCGGTTGAGTATTTCGCCGGCAGGCCCCATCAAATGATAGTCGCTCGTGTTGTGCGTGAGCGGCGTCGGCTCCGGATTAATTTCAATGACTTTAGCTCCGGATTTCTTGGCCATCATCGGCATGAGCCCCGCAGGCTGAACAACGGCCGATGTGCCCACAACCAGCATGACATCACATGCAGCGGCGCTTTGCTGGGAGCGTGCAAGATGCTGAGGTGGTATTATTTCGCCAAAAAAAACACATTCGGGTCGATATATCCCCCCGCAATCGCAGTGGGGCGGGATATGGGTGAGATCGATTTTAGATGTTTCGATACGTGTGCTGCAATCGAGGCAGCGGTGCCATGCAAAAGATCCGTGAAACTCGACCACATCCGAATTACCTGCCATCTGATGAAGCCCGTCAACATTTTGGGTGATAATCGTCTTCAAACGATTTAATTCTTCGAGTCGAGCCAAGCCCTTATGGGCATCATTGGGTTTGGCCGTATCAAGGATTATTTTCATATCTTTGAGGAGTGCATTCCAGACCTTCACGGGATCCCGCATAAAGGAATCGATATGGGCATATTCCATGGGATCAAATTTTTCCCACAGCCCCCCCTTTCCCCGGAAGGGGGGAATTCCGCTCTCAACCGAAATTCCGGCCCCGGTTAAGGCGACCGTGTGTTTGGAGCCGGCCAAAGCGTGTACGGTTTTTCTAATCAGGTCTTCCATAAAGCCAAATCTCGAGGGTCGGATAATTATTCCGGTGTCATTCACCGGGTCGCAGCGTCATAGCTCGAAGGTCATATCGCTAGTTACGGCAAAACATTCGAGGTGAGGATTGTTTGAAGGTATGAGCTGCTGGCAATCGGAAACGATTTGATCCATTTCAGCATCGGTTCGGTCCTGATTCAAATGGAAAAGGCCCAGACGCGAAGCTCCCGCCTCCACGGCCAGCCGGACGGCTTCCGGATAGGTCGAGTGCCCCCATGTACGGGCCGTCTGATATTCATCCGGCGTATACTCGGCGTCGTGGATCAACAGGTCTGCTCCGGCGGAGAACTTAAGATAATCTTTGAATTTCAATCCCCGAGGATGGGTAAAGCTCAATTCGTTGTCGGTTAAAAAAACAAACGATTTTCCGTTTTCGATGAACTTGTAACCGCTACCGGCATTCGGGTGACTTAAGGGAATGGGGTCGATGCTGACTGAACCGATTTCGAATTGGTAGGGGCATGCATCTTCATATTCAATTTGGGCCTTTATATCCGAATATCTTAGCGGAAAGTTCGGTGGGGCCATAACCTTGGAAAGGACGGTTTCCACAAATTTGCTGTGGAAAGGGCAGCGATGCATCTGTATGTGGGTGTGTTTCAGGAAAACGGGTTTGAAAAAAGGAAACCCCATGACATGATCCCAATGGGCATGCGTAAAAATAAAATGATATTGAAAACGGCCTTCTTGAATCAAGGCATTGCCAAGCCGCCGGATTCCGGTGCCCGCATCGATGATGATAATGTCGTCGCTGGCGGTGCGTATCTCCAGACAGGTCGTGTCGCCGCCATAAATGATATAGTCTTTCCCGGAAACAGGAATGGATCCCCTCGACCCCCAACACTTAATGTACATCCTGTAACTACCTCCCAAGAAGGTTTTTTAGCTCAGTTTTTGAAAAAGGGAAACTGGGCGGATAAAAATGTAGTGAAGAATCAGTACCATAAGATCACGTGCCAAGTCCATAAAAATTTACGTCTCACCTTGACTCAAAACAGCGGGAGCATTTCTTGTCTTTTGTCGCAGCATCGGAAGGTGTATCGAGAAGATAGATCGATTTAGTACCCATCCACGACTAAATACTGGCACTCTAAGGTGTCCAATTCAGAAATGCGGATTTTTGCCGAAGAACTTCGTTCTTCATAGTTGGTGTTGGAAAAGGCCGCACAAGGGTTTGCGGTAAGGCGTACTCCGTGTACGTCGCAACCGGAAACCCGCGGAGAACGCCGTACTACGCAAAAAAGACTATTTATGGATGGACACTATTTAGGAGGCTAATTTCCGGACGGCATTCACGACAACATGGATAGTGTGATCAATTTCTTTGGGAGTCGTCATCCGTCCGACGCTAAATCTCAGGGTTCCCATGGCCCATTCCGGTGGTATCTGAATGGCCTGGATTACATGCGAAACCTTGACCTCATCCGAATGACAAGCGGCACCAGCCGAGGCGGCGACCAGCGGACTTATTTCGTCCAATATCCGATTTGCCTGAAGTCCCTTAAAAGAGACACTCAATGTATTGGGTAACCGCTTTAGCGGGTGACCGTTTAATCTGATTTTTTTCAAGCGGTTAAACAGCCCTTCCTGGAGTCGGTCGCGCAGATGATTCATGTGGGCGATGTTTTTTTGAAGATCGCGTTCGGCAATCTGGCATGCTTTTCCCAATCCCACAATTTCAAGGACATTTTCGGTCCCGGCCCGCCGGCCCATTTCCTGGCCGGCCCCGTGGCAAAATTTCTGCAGTTTCAAGTCCCGGTGGGCATAAAGGACGCCGACACCTTTGGAGGCATAAACTTTATGCCCGGCAAGCGACAGGCACCCCACCCCCAGCTTGATGACATCGGTTGGAATTTTACCCGCCGATTGGGCCGCATCGGTGTGAAAAATGATATCATGCGCTCTGGCAATGGAGGCGATTTCCGCGACCGGCTGGATGGTACCAATTTCGTTGTTGGCATGCATGATGCTGATAAGAATCGTCTCCGGGCGGATGGCTTCTTCTAAATCTTTAATCCTGACCAAACCCTCCCGGTCAACCGGCAGGCAGGTAATTTCAAAGCCATGCCTTTCCAAATAATGGCAGACTTCCAGGACGGCAGGGTGCTCGATCAGGCTGGTAATGATGTGATTTCCCCTGGTCCGCATGGCCGAGGTAATTCCTATGATGGCGTGATTGTTAGATTCGGTACCGCCGCTGGTGAATATCACTTCTTGCGGATCACACTTGAGGAGGTGGGCGATTTGTCGGCGCGCCTTTTCAACCGCCTTTTTCGGTTTATGACCATACCAATGCGAACTGGAGGGATTGCCGAACTCCGTTTCCAAATAAGGCCGCATGGCCTCAATGACTTCGGGATCATGCGGGGTTGTGGCATTGTAATCTAAATAGACCGGCTTTATCATCAAGGGGTTGTCTCCTTTAATAAGGCCAGAACATGATCCCGCGCCAGTTCGGGCAGCCGTTTTAAAGCGTATCCCCCCTCCAGTATCGAAACGAGTCTGCCGCCGGCGTATCTTTCGGCTAAAGCGACAATGTATTCCATAATCCAGGCAAAGCCTGCGGTCGATAGACAGATATCCGACATGTCATCGTCGGCATGGGCGTCGAAGCCGGCCGAGACAAGGATGACCTGCGGTTTGAATGATTCAATGGCGGGCAAAAAAAAGGTCTCTATGGCGGTGAAATATTCGGAATCGCCCTGCCCGGGCATCATGGGTGAATTGCAGGTAAATCCGCTTCCCTGCCCGGCCCCTTTTTCAGATGTGCGTCCCGTCCCGGGATATGCGAAAGAGGGATGCTGGTGAATCGAATAATAAAAAACCGACGGATCGTTTTCAAAGATGTTCTGGGTTCCGTTGCCATGATGCACATCGAAGTCGACGATTACCACCCGTTTGATGTTCCATTGGAGCTGAAGATATCGAGCGGCGATGGCGACGTTGTTGAAGTAACAAAATCCCATGGCGCGGTTTCGTTCGGCATGATGCCCCGGCGGTCTGACAGCGCAAAAGGCATTGTCGATTTGACTCTCAAGCACACGGCGTGCGGTATCCAGAACCCCGCCCACAGCCAACAGGGCGGTTTCATATGTTTCACAACACATCTGGTTATCGGGTGAGCCAAATATTTTTTGACCGGACTGACAAGCACTTTGAAATTGTTGGATATAGGTCCTGTCATGAACCGTTTCGATCCATCTTTGCTCTGCGCGCCGGGCTTGAATCAGTTTCAGTCGGGGGAGAAGACCGGCAGCTTCAATCCCTTTATAAATTGATTTTAACCTTTCAGGCACCTCGGGATGAAAGGTGCCCGTTTCATGAGATAAAAACCGTTCATCATATAAAAACCCGGTCTTGTTCATCATCTTGCCTGCTGGTTTTTATTTAGGGACAATTTGATCGAAAATTTCAAATGCGGCCTTCAAGGCCTGATTGTCAGCGGAAATTTCGGTCATGGGGTGTCCCTCAAGATCACAGGTGTAGACGGTATCATCCTGCGGTATCGTTCCGATCAATGCTAATCCGTCCTTTTGGATAAAACGAAGTGCGGTATCCGGTAAGGCTTCTCGCACCTGATTGACGATCAGGTAGCTCTTCCCAATCCCGATGCGCAGATCGTGTGCCAGTTGATTAATCCTTAACCCGGCTTGAATGGCGCGTCGCGAGGTGTCGGCAACGATCAGTAAAACATCGACATTGCGCGTTGTCAGACGGCTGATATGTTCCATCCCGGCTTCATTGTCCATAACAACATAGGGGTAATTTCCGGTTAGTTTTTCCAGAAAACCGGTTAGAAGGGTATTGGCGGCGCAGTAACAACCAGAACCTTCCGGTTGTCCCATGACCACGAGATCATATCCGTCGGCGTCGATGACGGCCTGTTCAAGCTTCATGGACATAAAAACATTCTTGGTCATGCCACTGGGGACATGCCCTTTTTTCATTTCCTCGCGGGCATTACCCAGCGTATCTGATACCTCCAGACCGAGGACTTCATTTAAATTGGCGTTGGCATCGGCATCGACAGCTAAAACCGGTGTTTTGCCATTTTGAACCAAGTATTTAACCAGCATCCCCGCAACCGTGGTTTTGCCAGTTCCGCCTTTTCCGGCAAGTGCAATTGAAAACGGCATAGCGCATGATTCCTTTCGGGTTTAGATCGACAAAAACTGATGGCGTCGTAAAAAGTCCCATCTACTGCGTTGTAGTATTTTTTCAGACACTCGGCATACTACATGTATGGCCTCGTTCCTGAAAAAATACCACGCCTTGTATATGAACCTTTTTACTTAGCCATCTATAATTGAATTCGTGATTTTTTTATGAAATCATCAATAATGGGAGATAGAAAAGGAGTAATTGATTATGAAAACGGACTTTAAAACCATTCAAGTCGAAATGAGAGAGGGCGTGGCGGTATTGACCATGAATAACCCGCCGGTCAATCAGCTGTCGGAACACTTTGTTATCGAGCTGGCCGGAGCCATCACGAGCGCCTTTGAAGATGAGGCGGTCAAAGCCCTGGTCCTGACCGGCAAGGGCGGGAACTTTGTGGCCGGAGCAGACATCACGCAGGTCAAAGAGATTAAGGACAAAGCAGACCTGAAGCCGAACATGATGGAGAACATGAAATTTATGAATGCCATCGAAAACGGGCCCAAACCGGTGGTGGCGGCCATCAACGGCAATTGCCTCGGCGGAGGGCTGGAAATCGCCATGTGCTGTCACTACCGGGTGGCGGCCCGGGGTGTCAATCTGGGACAACCCGAAGTGCAAATCGGCCTGATACCCGGTGCCGGGGGGACGCAGCGACTGCCCAGATTGATCGGCCTTCCCAATGCCATGGAGATGATCACGGCCGGGAAACCGATCAAAGCCGACAAAGCCTTTCAGAGAGGACTTGTGGATGAGGTGGTTGAACCGGAAAAGCTGGTGGAGACAGCCGTGAAAGCCGCCGGCCGGTTTATCTCCGGCGAAATCAATCGTATGCTGCGGATCACCCGCTTTCGAAATGAAAGGCTTCCGAGTGCGGCCGAAAAAAAGGCCCTTTTGGATTTCACCAAAGCCATGACGGCCTCTATGGCCAAAGGCTATATCGCACCCTTCAAGGCGATCGAGGCCTTCGAAAAAGGACTCAGCTATGATATCGATGCCGATCTGGAGCAGGAGGCGGATTTGTTCGGCGACTGTGTCGTGT
>CAZNFS010000051.1:0-18225 GCA_964572695.1 uncultured Desulfobacteraceae bacterium | reverse complement strand
AGCGTGTATTGAATATCCAGGTTTGAAGTCCCCTCATCCAAAAGGAGAACGGGCGTATTTTGGGCCAGGGCGCGTGCAAAAACAACCCGCTGTCTTTCACCCCCGCTGAGTTCGGTTATATATCGATTCCTAAACGCGGCCGTTTGCGTCTGTTTCAATATGTCTTCAACAATGCGGAAATCGCGTGCTGAGGGTTGGGAAAACCGGGGAATGTGCGGATAACGACCCATCATAATGATTTCTTCAGCCGTAAACGGAAAATTGATATGATAATTTTGGGGTACCAGCGCCATCTCCTTGGCCAACTCCTTTTTGGAGAATGCAGGCAGGTTTTTCCCTTTGTAGACAATACTACCGGCGCCGGGTTTCCGGTTTCCGATGAGAAGATCGACAAAAGTGGTTTTGCCGCTGCCGTTGGGGCCTAAAATAACGTGAAACTTCCCCGATTCGAATACGAGAGATATATCGTCGATTATCTTCAGTGTGTCATATGAATAGGCGATATGATTAATTTCAAACACGTCAAAAACCCTTGGCTGAAATTTGCCGTTTTCGAAAAATATAGCAGAAAAAAGGACCCCCGATGAGTGCCGTCAGAACGCCGATCGGAATTTCAGCCGGCAAAACGGCCCGCGTAATCGTATCGGCGCTCAAAAGCAACACTGCACCGGCGAGCAGGGATATGGGGAGCAGTCGGCGATTGTCCGGACCGGTAAAAAACCGCATCCAATGAGGAATCAAGAGACCCACAAAACCGATAATTCCGGACACAGAAACACAAACAGCCGCCACCATGGAAGCCGTAATCAAAAGAATGAACGTCACCTGCCGTGTATCAACACCCAGTGAGGCAGCGGTTCTGGCACCCAGTGACATCAAATTCAGATCGCGGGCATGATATAAAAAAATAAGGAATCCGATACAGACAAATATGAGTGTGAGCGCAACATCGATCCAATTTTTTGAGGCAAAGCTTCCCATCAACCAAAAAATGATGATTTCAACCTGTTCGTCGGCGATATATTTTAAAAAGCTCAAGCCGGCAGACAGGATTGCCGCTACGATAATACCGGATAAAATGAGATTGTTGGAAGACAAACCGCCACCCGAAGAAGAAAGATAAATCACCACAGCGAGTGTCAGGACCGCGCCCGAAAACGCGAAAAGGGGAACCGAATAAAGCCCCAGAAAGCCAATATTAAACAGCAGGGCGACAGAAGCCCCGAAGGCCGCGCCTGCCGAAACACCAAGTGTATACGGATCGGCCAGCGGATTTAAGAGGATGCCCTGAAAAATAACTCCTGCAATGGCGAGACCGCCGCCAACGATGGCCGCACTCAAGATGCGGGGGAGCCGAACTTCCATAATGACAACCGGATAAACGTTATCCATGTCCTGCAGGAGATGTTCCCCTCCAAGCAGTTTGGCAAAAATAATTTTACCGATATCCGCAAATGTCAATTGAATATAGCCCAGTTTGGCCGAAACCATGACAGCCAATCCCAACATTGCCGTTAGACAAACAATCTGGACACTTAATGAATGTCGTATGGCAGAATACAATTAACGCCCCCTCGAGCCAATTTCAAAACACTCCTTTTCGCGTGAGAAAAAAAAAGCCCTTCAAACTGCTGTAAGTTTGAAGGGCTGCACCCAGTTTTCTTAACCCTTTTTACAAATGCCATGCGCTTGTCGGACCGCAACAAATGGCAATCAGTCATGGCAGGTCTTCTGACTTCCCCACCTTTTTAGCGGCCTTCCCATCCCGATTTGTCGGAACAGTGGCTCAGGTAGCTAAAAAGATTTCCCCATTATCAAATGTAAAGGGGAGGGTTACAGCGGCGGGACCGCTCCTGATTCTCACAGGATTCCCTATTAAGCCCATTGGGCACCGATGACTGTCGCAGATGTTACTGAACGACAGCGGTAATGTCAAGAATGATTTATTCCTTATTTGTAACTCCGGCTTCTTCAAATGTAAGAACCTCCTTAAAGACGCGAATCGCACCTTCTAAAATACTCATCGCCAATGCGCCGCCGGTTCCCTCTCCAAGCCGCATTCCGAGATCTAAAATCGGTTCAAGACCGAGATGTTTCAGCATGAGCCGGTGCCCTTTTTCCTCCGAACAGTGTCCCGCAAAGAGATAATCGATGACTGCGGGGCAAAGTGTCTGGGCCACTAGAGCTCCGGCCGTTGAAATAAAGCCGTCAATCACAACCGGCCGATGATGATAGGCTCCCGCTAAAATACATCCGGCGATACCACCGATTTCAAAACCACCGACTTTGGCTAAAACATCAAGGCCGTTTTGAGGATCGGGCCGATTTTTTTCGATTCCCCTTTTAATCGCATCTATTTTTTTCAAAAGTCCTTCATCATCCACTCCGGTTCCACGGCCGACCATGTCGTCAAGGGGAATTCCCGTGATCACAGTGCCAATCGCGGCCGAGGGGGTCGTGTTCCCGATCCCCATGTCGCCGGTCCCCAATATCCGGGCCCCTTTTTTAAATCGTTCGGCTGCAAAATGGAAACCGGTTAAAATCGCCTTTTCAGCTTCCTCCGGAGTCATGGCGGAAGTCTTTGTAAAATTGGATGTTCCTCGCGACACTTTTGCCGGCAGAAAGCGATCCTTTTGTTCCAATCCCGTAACATCAATATCGGGGATGATGCCCATATCGACCACCCAAACATCGGCTTGCACATGACGGGAGATCGCGTTGATTCCGGCACCGCCATGCAAAAAGGCTTTCACCATTTCCCCGGTGATGACTTGCGGGTAGGCGCTGACACCCTCATCCACAACACCGTGGTCTCCGGCCATGATAAGAATTGCTTTTTGATTCACCGTGGGGCTGAGTGTTTCCTGAATACCACAAATTCGTTCGGCGTAGTCGTGGAGCCGCCCGAGGGCTCGTGTGGGCATTACCAGTTGAGCGGTGCGTTCACGCGCCTTGGCGACCCAGTCCTTGTTTACGGGTGTGATTCCAGCGATCGTTTCTTGTAGGGTTAAATCATTTTTGTCCATAATACTCCTCCTTGTTATGTAGTGTCCATCCATAAATAGCATCTTTCGGCCCATGGCAGCGTTCTCGCATTTTTACAATCCTCAACGTAGACCCGCTACGCCTGCGGTTGAAAAAATGCTGCGGCCTCGTCCTGAACCAAAACCTACCATTTCTAGATGGACACTATTTCGGTTCATTATTCCCCCAAAAAAAAACCCCAAGCGTTTTACGCTTGAGGTTTTGCCATCTCCACAAACATCAGTTTTTATGGCAGATCTTCTGACTTGCGGATCATCCTACTAACCGCGCCTTCCCAATTCACTTGGGGGTGAATCAGTGGCTATATGCGGTGTTCGTCCCCGGTTACAGCGGCGGGTCCGTACCGGAGTCTAACCGGTTTCCCTATTATTCCCTAGCGGGCACCATAAAAGTGATTATATCATTTTTTTGCAGAGGGTTTATGGATGAAAGGGGAGGCGATGTCAAGTTTTTTTTCGGTTAGAATATTTTATGTATCAATAGCCTCCCCAATTGTTTGTATGGCTCGTATAAAAATCGGAGCCCGGGATGGTAGAAGATATGGACGGTTGCCCCCAGGGCCAGGAATGGACCAAAGGGGATCGGAAGTTTCATCCCTTTGCGGGTGACCAGCATGACGGCCACCCCGACCAGGGTGCCGGTAAAAGAAGAAATGTAGATGGTGATGATGACGCCTTGCCATCCAAGCAGGGCTCCGATCATCGCCAAAAGTTTAATGTCACCTCCTCCCATACCCTCCCGGTCGGTTGCAAGGGCGTAAAAATATCCTATGGCGTAAAGAATTCCACCGCCAAACAGAAATCCTAACAGAGAATCCTTATAGCCAGTATCCGGGAGTGCAAAGGTGAGCAGAAAACAGATGGGGATCCCCGGCAAAGTGATGATATCGGGAATAATCCAGTGGTCAATATCGATAAAGGTAATAACGACCAGTATGGCCGTGAAGCCGAAATAAATCAGGCTCGGTACGGTCAGACCGAAATGGACAAGAATCGATAGTGCCAGGAGTCCGCTCAGCATTTCAACCAGCGGGTAGCGCAGGGAGATGGGTGCCCGGCAGTGTCGGCAGCGACCTCTCAGCCACATGAAACTCAAAACAGGAATGTTGTCATAAAAACGAATGGGGCGGCTGCACTTGGGGCACATGGATCCTGGAGAGACAATCGATTTTAAATCCGGCACCCTCAAAATAATGACATTAAGGAAGGATCCGATGCATAGACCGAAAATGAAGGTTATTATCATTAATAATGGATCGACCATTTTAAAAGGCTGCTTTCTCTTTTTAGAGATCGGTTTCGCAAACTCAAAACAGGACGTTTTTATAAGCATCAGCTAAAAAAAGCAAGATTGATATTGTCAAAGAAAAGTTATGTCTTATATATTAACCTTGTTAAGAATCAGAAAAAAACAAAACCCAGACAGGTGGAACATATATCATGGCGGAAACTGATAAAGACGATTTGATAAGTATCATTAAAGAAGACAAAATGGATGCAGATATTCCCAGCATCCTTCCTCTAATGCCGGTTCGTGATGTAGTCATTTTTACGGACATGCTTTTGCCGCTGTTTGTGGGTCGTGAAAAATCAGTGCGGGCGGTCGAATCCGCTGTAACCAAAGATAGTTTTTTGCTCCTGGCCACCCAAAAAGATCCCGGTATCGATAATCCGAAACCGGATGACATTTACCCGGTCGGGACCGTAAGTCGAATCCTGCGTGTCCTTAAGCTTCCCGACGGGCGGGTCAAAACCCTGGTTCAAGGCATCGTTAAGGCCCGCATCGTTGCATACGAAGAAACCGATGCAATTTTTCAAGTCCGAATCGAAAAAATATCCGAAGAACCTCTCAAAGAGATCGGCCTCGAGATCCAGGCTCTGATGAGGACTGTTCGGGAAAACTCAGAAAAGATCTTAGTCCATCAAGGGGAATTTAGCAGTGAAGTCGAGAGTATCCTCGAAGGTGTGGAAGATCCCGGAAAACTGGCAGATCTGGTCGCTTCAAACTTAAAATTGAAACTCAAAGAATCCCAGCGTATCCTGGAAACTGAAGATTCAGTCGAGCGCCTTCGGAAAGTCAATGACTATCTTTCGCGCGAAGTTGAATTGTCGGCCATGCAGGCCAAAATTCAATCCGATGTTAAAGATGAAATTTCAAAATCTCAACGCGATTACTTTCTAAGAGAACAAATGAAGGCCATCTACCGCGAACTGGGAGAAAGTGACGAAAAAGCCAGGGAAATAAAAGATTACCAGAAAAAAATCAAACAGGCGCGAATGTCAAAAGACGCCAACCAGGAGGCTCAAAAACAGCTCAAACGGTTAGAACAGATGCATCCGGACTCGGCCGAGTCCTCGATTGTGCGGACCTATCTGGACTGGCTGGTGGAAATGCCCTGGAGCAAAGAGACCAAAGACAAACTCGATATTAAAAAAGCGAGCCAGATTCTCGATAAAGATCATTACGGGCTTGACAAGGTAAAAGAGCGAATTCTGGAATATTTGAGCGTTCGCAAGCTGAACCCCAAAATGAAGGGCCCCATTCTCTGTTTTGTCGGCCCTCCGGGGGTGGGAAAAACCTCCCTGGGTCAGGCCGTGGCCACGGCGATGAACCGCAAATTCGTCCGTATTTCTTTGGGAGGGATCCGCGATGAAGCCGAAATAAGAGGCCATCGGCGGACATATATTGGTGCTTTACCGGGAAGGATCCTGCAGGGATTGAAGCAATGCGGCACCAACAACCCGGTATTCATGATGGATGAGATCGATAAACTCGGCTATGATTTTCGCGGAGATCCCTCATCGGCATTGCTTGAGGCCCTGGACCCTGAACAGAATTCGGTTTTCAGCGATCATTATCTCAATATTCCCTTTGATCTTTCGAAGGTTATGTTCATCCTCACGGCCAACATCACCGATACAATTCCCTCCGCACTCCTTGACCGAATGGAAATAATCCGACTTTCCGGATACACCGAAGAAGAGAAGCTTATTATTGCCCGCCGGCATCTTTTACCGCGCCGGGTCAAAGAAAACGGTCTCAAACCGGGCCGACTATCCTTCAGCCCGGGTGCACTCGCAAAAATCATCCGGGAGTACACGTCCGAGTCGGGTTTGCGAAATTTGGAGCGTGAAATCGGAACGGTGTGCCGAAAGATTGCGCGTCGAATCGCCGAAGGTCACAAGGGGTCGTTTCAGATAACCCAAAATAATCTGCACAAATACCTCGGCGTCTCGAAATATATACCGGAAATGGATAAAGAAGAGAGCCAGGTGGGCTTATCCACCGGCCTGGCATGGACCCAGGTGGGGGGAGAGGTTCTGTATGTCGAAGCAACCCTGATCGGCGGGAAGGGGGAGTTGATCGTCACCGGTCAAATTGGAGAAGTCATGCAGGAATCTGCCCGGGCTGCTTTAAGCTATGTCAAAACAAATCTTGTGAATCTGGGGTCGGAAGAAACTTTTTTGGATAACAAAGACATTCATATCCATGTGCCGGCCGGAGCTATACCGAAAGATGGCCCATCGGCCGGAATCGCAATGGCAACCGCCCTTATTTCGGCCATCACTCAAAAGCCCGTGAATAAGGATGTCGCCATGACCGGGGAGATCACCCTGAGAGGAAGGGTTTTGCCCATCGGCGGACTGAAGGAAAAAAGCATGGGGGCCTTAAGAGCCGGAATTCATACCATTATTATACCCGAGAAAAATAAAAAAGATCTGACAGAAATTCCAGTGAATATAAAGCGCCGTATTAAATTCGTTTCCGTAAAACTTATGGATGCGGTCCTGTCAGTCGCCTTTGAACCGAAATCCAATTAACAATATGAAAATACTGGCTTTAGACACAGCCACACCGAGTTTAAGCGTTGCTGTCGCTGACGGGCAGGTCGTGCTGGCAGAGACAACCCTCAGCAATGGCGAAACCCACTCCAAACACCTGATGCCTGTTATCGAACAGGTGCTCGGATTGTCGGGCTTAGCGGTTGCGGATTTGGATGGATTTGCGGTCACCTGCGGCCCAGGTTCTTTTACCGGATTACGGATCGGAATCAGTACAATCAAAGGACTGGCAACTGCAGCCGCCAAACCGCTGGCAGGGGTATCCAGCCTGGAAGTCCTGGCTGTTCAGGCCGGGGAGTCTTCATACTTGATTTGTCCGCTTCTGGATGCCCGCCGCAAAGAGGTCTATTTCGCCCGATATCGCATTGAAGGCGACGTTTTAAAAAGACAGACGGCAGACCAGGTCGGAAGCGTTGAAGCGGCAGTTCCCGAAACGGGTACGGATTGCCTGTTTATCGGAAACGGCGCAGGCCTCTATAAGACGGTTCTGAAAAACATAATGGGCCCGGGCGCTCATTTTGAACCCGGATTTCAGAATATCATCCACGCCTCCGCGGTGGCCCATTTGGGGCGGGAAAAAATTGAAAGAAATCAAGCCGACCCTGTGGAAGCCTTTGAACCCGTCTATCTCCGCCGATCGGATGCGGAAATCAACCCCCCTCGCTTTCAAGGTGATTGATAAAAATTTTGTTTTAATTGACAATACTTAAGTATTTTGATATACTTCTACGATTTAGGAATATTATAGGATGGTGTTAACCGATGGGTTTCTTTTCGTGGCCTGATCCACCCAGCCGCACGGCATTTTCGATTGCAAAAGCCGGTTATCCCTATATCGCTGCCTCGGCGTTTGCAACCGCTATTTTTGCGCTGATCGATTTCGACAGCCTGGCGCTGCTGGGCCTTTTGGCCACTTTTTTTGTCTGCTATTTTTTTCGGGATCCGGATCGGGTTGTCCCGAATGCCGAGGGCGCAATCGTCTCCCCGGCCGACGGAAAGATCATTGTCGCCCAAACGGCAGAGCAGGGACCGTTTTCAGAGGATCGGTGTGTTAAAATCAGTATCTTTATGTCGGTTTTTAATGTACATGTGAATCGGATCCCATTTGAGGGTAAAATAAAGAAAGTCAGATATTTTCCAGGTAAATTCTTTGCGGCCAATTTGGACAAGGCATCAAAGGAAAATGAACACAACGCCGTCTATCTTGAGACCGGAGAAGGACGACAGGTCTGCTTTGTTCAGATTGCCGGCCTTATTGCAAGGCGTATCATCTGTAACGTCCAGGCAGGAGATAAAGTCGAGCGTGGACAGCGTTTTGGAATGATTTGTTTTGGTTCGCGGCTGGATGTCTATCTGCCCGCCGATACCCGGCTTGAAATCGCTGTCGGGGACAACGTAAACGCGGGAACGTCTATTTTGGGGTATTTGACATGAAGAGAAGAAAAAAACGAATAGAAAGCCAAAGACCGCGTCGCGGGATTTATGTTCTCCCGAATATTTTTACATCACTTAATCTTTTTTGCGGTTTCTATGCGATTATCGCCTCCATAGACGGCAAGTTTATCGCCGCCTCGGTGGCCATCCTTATCGGTATCATGTTTGATACCCTTGATGGTAAAATTGCGCGTGTCACCCGAACTTCCAGCAAGTTCGGCGTCGAATACGATTCGCTGGCCGATCTCATATCCTTCGGCCTGGCACCCGGGGTAATGATCTATTTATGGGCCCTGCGTCCGCTTGGAAGGATGGGCTGGTTGGCGGCATTCCTCTTTATGGCATGCGGTGCACTCAGGCTGGCCCGTTTTAATACCCAGGCGGGCACAAGTGCCGGCGACCACTTTGTCGGACTTCCCATACCGGCGGGGGCCGGAATGAGCGTGACCACGTTTTTATTTTTTCAACGACTCGGCATCGACGGGAATTCAAATTCGATTTTGGTTCTTATCATGCTCTATGTATTGTCATTTCTTATGGTGAGCACCATCAAATATGAAAGCTTTAAGAAACCGGAAGTCTTTAAAAAGATGAACTTCAATGTTTCGGTGGCGGCCATCCTGATATTGATATTCATAGCGGCACAACCATCCATTGCCCTATTTCTCTTAGGGGTCTCCTACATTACCTTAGGCCCCTTCAATGCCTTGAGAAAGATAAAGCAAGCAAAGGCCGAAGCACACAACAGCGACAAGCACGGGGCAACTCCGATATAACACTTATAGCATCCAAGGTTAAGTGGTTCAACGTTCGCCGTTCAAGGTTATGGCGATCTAATATTTATGTTAATAACAGGTTACAAACTGATCTGAAAGCAACCGCGTGGCACCCATCGGGAAGCGACGCGGGATAGAAGATTTCATTAAAACATTTTGATTTTATTTAAACTACAGACCGCCGAACTTCCAAACCTCTGAACCAGAGAACGGCTACCTAAGGAGATCAATTATGTCCGCAAGACAATTTCATGTTGCGGTCGCGGGGGCGACCGGTGCGGTTGGGAATCAAATGATTCGATGTCTTGAGGAAAGAAACTTTCCCGTTAAATCGGTTAAATTTCTCGCGTCACAGCGTTCGATCGGACGGCAATTACGTTTTAGAGGCGATCTGGTTGAAGTTGAGGAATTGAAAGCAGATTCTTTTGAGGGGATTGAGATCGCTCTTTTTTCAGCGGGCGGAGGGACCAGCAAAACATTTGCGCCTTTGGCAGCAGCTGCAGGAAGTGTGGTTATTGACAACTCCAGTACCTGGCGCATGGATCCGGAAGTGCCGCTGGTGGTTCCTGAAGTTAATCCACACGCCATTGCTCAATATACTTCAAAAGGAATCATCGCCAATCCAAACTGCTCTACCATCCAGATGGTGGTTGCGCTGAAACCGATATACGATAAATATGGAATTAAGCGGATTGTCGTTTCTACTTACCAGGCGGTTTCCGGGACCGGAAAAAAAGCCATCGACGAGTTGTTTGACCAGACACGGGCAATGCTCAATTTTTTAGATGTTGAAAAAAAAGTATACCCGCACCCAATCGCATTTAACTGTCTGCCTCACATCGACGTCTTTCAGCCAAACGGGTATACGAAAGAAGAGATCAAGATGGTGAACGAGACCCGGAAAATACTGGAAGATGAAACCATCGGTGTTACGGCCACAACGGTCCGGGTGCCGGTATTTTATAGTCATTCGGAATCGATCAATGTCGAAGCCCGAAAAGCGATATCGGCTGAGGAAGTCAGATTGCTTCTGGCTGAAGCGCCCGGCATTCGGGTTGTCGATCGACCGGAGGAAAACGTGTATCCATTACCCACGGAAGCATCCGGCACGGACCTGACCCTGGTGGGACGTATTCGGGATGACGAATCGATTGCCAACGGTATTAATTTATGGGTTGTAGCCGATAACATACGCAAGGGGGCGGCAACGAATGCGGTCCAAATTGCGGAAGTGCTGGCTCAAGAATATTTATAGGGAGTTTCGTTTTGGAAAGAGTACCTATTACCAGAGAAGGCTTTAAGACTTTAAAGGCCGAATTTGAACAATTGAAAACGGTCGAGCGACCCCAAAATATCAAAGCGATCGAGGAAGCTCGCGCCCATGGGGATCTGAGCGAAAATGCCGAGTTCGCAGCTGCCAAAGAACGCCAGGCATTTCTCGAGGCTCGTATCGGAGAATTAGGACACAAGCTTGGCAACGCAGACATCATCGATCCGGATGGGCAGCCAAAAGACCGCGCCGTGTTTGCGTCCAGGGTAGTACTCGAAAATCTGGACAGCGGTGAAAGCGTTGTGTATCAACTGGTCGGTCCGGATGAATCGAGTATTGAAGAAGGACGAATATCAATCTCGTCTCCCCTGGGAAAAGCCATCATCGGCAAAAAAACGGGGGACGAAATCGTTCTTCAGGCCCCGGCCGGAAAGCGATGTTATGAATTGGTGGAAATATTGTAATTTACAGCCGTTCAGGGGTTCACAGGTTCAAGGTTCATGATGGTTGACAAAAGCGAAGCAACCCTGAACCCTGAACGCTGAACCTGTGAACGACTAGAGGATTTTTTCATAAGATTTTAAAGCCTGTGGAGTATAACTGCCAGGCCTAAAAAAGGAGGATTGAGAGTGGCACGGATAACAATTGAGGATTGTTTAAAGCGCGTTCCCAGTCGGTTTATGTTGGTACATATGGCTGCCAAACGAGTCAGGCAGATCCGCGAGGGATCCGAATACCTTGTCAGTTCACCCAAGAATGAAGATATTGTTGTCTCACTGAGAGAGGTGGCAGCCGGGAAAGTCTATCTTGCGGAGCCAGGCGAAACCGATGAATCCGAAGAAACGCTTGTTGTCGCCGAAACTGAAGAAGCCGGTGAATCCGAAGAAACGTCTGCCGTCGCCGAAACCGAAGAAACCGGCGAATCGAACGAAACGGATATAGCTGAAGAAGCTGATGAAACCAGCGCAGCCAACGAAGCCGAAGAAACCTAAAAACAGAATATTCAGATAGCTTTTGTCAAAATCTAAGGGCTCTTACACGTATAAAGCGCTTAACCGGTCCGTCGGAAAAGCAATCCATAAATACGATATGATATCGGAGGGTGACCGAATCGCCGTGGGACTTTCGGGCGGTAAGGACAGTCTCTCGCTTCTGTGGATATTAAACGAACGTCTTGCCAGGGCACCTATCGACTACCAAGTGGTCGCTGTTTATATCGATCCCGGGTTTGGAGCGGATTCGGCCGAAACGCTGGAGCAGTACTGCCAGGCGGCGGGGTACCCCCTCAGGGTCGAAAAAACCGATTTCGGGATTCGCGGGCACAGCCCTGAGAACAGGGAGAACCCTTGTTTTTTGTGCTCGCGTTTGAGACGAAAGCGTTTGTTCGAAGTCGCCCGTGACCTCGGATGCCGCAAGCTGGCTTTGGGGCACAATAAAGATGACATCATTGAGACCCTATTCTTAAACATATGTTATGCAGGTGAAATCAGCACGATGGTCCCGTCGCAGCCTTTTTTCAAGGGGCTTTTTACCGTTATCAGACCGTTGGCGTTTGCAGATGAATCTCTCATCAGACGTTTTGCCAAGGAGCAGAATTTACCGGTTATGGATAATCCCTGCCCCAGTGTCTCACGTTCTAAACGGCAAGAAGTGAAAAAGATGCTGCAGGGCCTTTACCAGTCCAACCGCAAAGTCAAGGGGAATATTTTTCATTCGCTGAGCCACGTAAAGCCGGAATATTTGTTAAAGCCATGAAAGACATACAGAATCAACGTGATTATCGAAATATACCCATCGATAATGTGGGAATTAAGAATCTGCGGTACCCTATAACGGTTCGCGATCGGAGAGACGGATTTCAAGCGACGGTGGCTTCAATCAATATGTATGTTGATTTGCCGCACAAGAATCGGGGAACCCACATGAGCCGCTTTGTTGAAATTCTGCATTTGCTCAAGCCCGAGGTTTCCTTGAAGAATTTTTCCAAAATCCTCGATGAAATGAAGAAGCACCTGAACGCCGCTTCGGCGCACATAGAGGTGACCTTTCCTTATTTTATCGAAAAGAAGGCTCCCGAAAGCGGTTCACCCGGGTTGCTGGATTATATCTGCAGCATTATCGGTTTGAGTGATTCCGAAGGAACCATTGATTTAATTTCCGAAGTGATCGTACCCATCGCCTCAGTATGCCCCTGTTCAAAAGAGATCAGTGAATACGGGGCTCACAATCAGCGCGGTGAAGTTCGGCTGCGGACGCGCTTTAACAAATTTATCTGGCTGGAGGACATGATCGAGCTGGTCGAAAATTCGGCCTCATGTGAAGTGTACTCGGTGTTGAAGCGGGTTGATGAAAAATATGTGACCGAGAAAGGGTTTGCCAACCCCAAATTCGTGGAAGACATTGTGAGAGACATTGCCCAAAAATTACAATCAGATCGCAATATTACCTGGTTTTTCGTCAGTGCCGAGAATTTCGAATCGATTCATAATCATAGCGCGTATGCGCAAATAACAAGCGGTTAGTGGAAATCCACAACTAAATAAAGATAATCTAAGATGTCCAACACCAACTATGAAGAACGAAGTTCTTCGGCAAAAATCCGCATTTCTGAATTGGACACTTTAGATTGCCATTGTTAAGTCGTGGATGGGCACTATCTATATTTCAATTCGGATTCAATTGAGACTACCGACAATGCGCCGAAGCTGCTGCATTATCGGTTGAGTCGTTTTCCCGGGCGTATTCAATAAAACCACAAAGCGAAACAACCTGCCATCCCCATCTTCGATGTAGCCGGCGCGGGTCCGGATTCCATAAAGTGAACCCGTCTTGAAATAGACGCCGTTTTCACTCGACAGGAGCCGATGGTAGGGTTCAAATTTATTTAGAACTTTGAGCATCGACCGGGCTGAAATTCTGTTTTTGCGTGAAATTCCGGAACCTTCGGCAATGTTCAGATCATCAATTTCAAGCTCTCGGCGGGCATAGGCGGATAGGGTCTTAACACCCTTGTCAAGGGTGCCGGGGGCTCCCAGAACATTGGCACCGGTCGAAACCAGGATTTGGTTGGCGATAAAGTTATTGGAAAACTCAAGCAGCCGTGCAACCACCTGGGTTAACGATAAGTTTGAACGATAGCGCAAGATCAAACGATCGCTTGTTTTAAGCACCTTTCCGAGCTTTACTGTTCCGCTGGATTGGATTCCATTTTCTCCTAAAAAATACTTCAGCAAATGCCCGGCATAAAGCGTGTGCTGGTTTTTTTCTGCAGGGATGATGACCCGTTCCTGCTTCAACGATCTGTTTTTAATCATTTTCAGGGCAAACGGCAAAAGAGGTGTCTGGGGTTCGGCACTAGCATATTTCCCCTTTTGGGTGCGTTTAAAGTAAATCGTGTTGAAATTGGCACACAAAGCGCCGTTGGGCGCATCGTAGGGATTGGGTGACGAGCTGAGGCCGGGGATGACAAGGGGGGCCGCAAAGTATGTACCGTCCAGAACGAGATCATTGAAACGTTTTATTTTGAGCTTCAGGAAATGAGCGATTTGCGCCAGTGTCTCGGATATCAGGACAGGATCGCCATAACCCTTTACTTTTAAATCGAAATTTGAATTTGTATAGAATTCGGTGACAAAGCGATAGTCGGACCCCAAATACTGCAATCCCGCCAGTGCGGTCAGAATTTTCAAGGTTGAAGCAGGGATAAGCTTCTTGTCGATGTTTTTCGAAACGATAATTTTCTGACTGGGATCGGCCAGCAAAACGGCGTCGCGGCTGCCGGCTAACTTTGAAATACGGGCCTGATCCTGCGCCAAAAGGGCTGGGGTTTGCCCGGTGATGAAGGACCCGAGAATCAAGGCCACCAGAAGTTTTCCCGCGAAAAGAGTCTTTCTCAAAAGAAGTTCTCAGCTTTCCAAAATAAGCGTCACGGGTCCGTGGTTGATCAAAGATACGGCCATCATCGCTTGAAAACGGCCAGTGGCGACTTCAATCCCTTTTTGACGAACCCGGGTGACAAAGTGTTCGTAAAGTTGGCTGGCTTTTTCCGGAGGGGCTGCCTGAACAAAAGACGGCCGCCGGCCTTTGCGGCAGTCTGCCAGGAGGGTAAACTGGGAAACCACAAGCATATCCCCTCCGGTTTCGATCAGAGATCGATTCATTTTGCCCTTTTCATCTTCAAAGATGCGCAAATTGGATATTTTTTGAGCCAGATAGTCGGCATCTTTGGTGCTGTCATGGACACCCACCCCCAAAAAAACCAAAATCCCGGCTCCGATTTGAGCGACCATTTTGGCGTCAATCCGGACCGAGCTGGAATTGACTCTCTGGACAACTGCGCGCATATATGCCCCGCATCACTCCGCTGTTGTTGCTGCAAACCGGTTGTGATTAAAAGATTTAGCCGGCAATCTTTTTGCGAAAACTTTCAATCGTCTTCTTGTAGTCCGTGCTTTCGAAAATCGCCGAACCCGCCACAAACACGTCTGCTCCGGCAAGCGAGATGGCTTCGATGGTTGTTTGACTGACACCGCCATCGACTTCTATAAGGGTTGCCTGGTTTCTCTCAGCGATCATTTTGCGAAGGTTGGCGATTTTTTGAATCGAAGTGGGGATAAAAGACTGGCCTCCGAATCCGGGATTGACACTCATTACCACAACCAAATCGACAAATTCGATAACCCATTCAATGGCCGTTGGCGGTGTGGCAGGATTGAGTACGACACCGGCCTCGGCGCCCAGATCTTTGATCCGGTTAACCGTCCGATTCAGATGGGGACAGGCTTCCACGTGCACCGAAACCAAATCGGCACCTGCTTTTACGAAGTCGGGGATGAACTGATCCGGATTTTCGATCATCAAATGGACATCCAAGGGAAGCGACGTGGCTTGTTTGGCAGCCTGAACAACCAAAGGGCCGATGGTCAGATTGGGTACAAAATGTCCGTCCATGACATCCACGTGAATCCAGTCGGCGCCCGCATTTTGAACGGCTTTAATTTCCTGGCCCAGTCGTGAAAAATCGGCGGATAGAATTGATGGGGCGATGCGCTTCATAATCTTTTCTCCGTTTTGTTAAAAATTTCAGTTCGAATAAGTTCATTGTCTTGGTAGAGTGAAACCACAGCGTCATTGTTCATAGGGATTAAAACCCAGATTTCCCGGCCCGGTTTGACAAAATCATTAAAAAAATCGATTCGGGTTCCGAATGCGTCGACCTGGATCTGGATTCGTTTTTTTAAATAACCGTTTTTAACCGAATACATAAAAAGACCGATGCCATTGTCAGCTCTCGGCAGAGCAGAGCGTGTTTTGTCAGAAGCCTGGTTAACAAAGAGATTAACAGGACTATCCCGGCGGACGGGGTAGCCGGCCGGCGGCCTGTGGCGCAGAATCACATTTTTGGGCTTGCCTGCATTGAGGGAATATTTGATTTGGCCCACTTTCAGATGCATACTTTCAAGCGAAAAAACAGCCTTGTCCAAATATTTTCCCACCAGATCGGGCATTCGATAAGCTTTGGGGCGGGTCCCCATACTCACCAGCAGGTCGACACAGGTTCCCCGTTTGAGCCAGTCGTTCGGCGCGGGGGCCTGGTCGATGATTTCATCTTTTTTGACTTCACTGTTATAGGCCGCCGTTCGTACGCCTTGACAGAGATCGTTTTTTTCGAGAACAAGGATGGCCTGTTGGCTTTTCAGGCCTCTCAGATCCGGTATCGCAATGGTTTTTGAGCCCAGAGAAATCAAGAATTTGATGTCACGGCCTTTTTTAATTTCTGCCCCGGCGCCCGGTTCTTGTCGTATGACATGATCCTTTGGGATATCGGGGCTGTGCTCCGATCCTTTTATCTTGGCGTTGAGCCCCATGGAAGATAATGTTTTGAGTGCATATACGACATTTTTTCCGCTTAGATCCGGAACCACCACCGTATCCTCACCTTTGATAATAAACATGAGTGCCAGGTAGGCCCCGGCGCCGATCATTGTGGCAACGGCGATGACAAGAACAACGATTTTGACAATTCGCTTAAACAGCATTAATGCGTCCTTTTCAGACTCACGGCGAAGAAGCCATCGGTATTGTTTAAATGGGGATAGGTTCTTAAATACCCTTTTTCATCAATAACGGGATTGGTCTGCGGCCCAAAGTCAGCTGCATCGCGATCCATTATGAAGCTGGAATGGCGTTTCAAAAATTCAGTCACGACATGGTCGGTTTCCTCAGGTTCCATGCTGCAGACCGCAAAGACGACAACGCCACCCGGTTTGACGGAATTTGCGAGGCTGTCCAGAAACGCTACCTGTTTTTTCTGACAGGCAGCCAAATCTGCTTCTTTTCGTTTCCATTTGATATCCGGGTTTCGGCGCAAAACACCAAGGCCTGAACAGGGCGCATCCAGTAAGATCCGGTCAAAGAAATCGATTAAATCAGGGCTTAAAGCGTGGTTCAAGTCATGAATCCGGGTTTGGACAATCATGCTGCCCAGCCGCTGCATCTCCCGGGATAGTTTGATGAGTTTGGCGCCATCACGGTCCATGGCCACGATGCAGCCCCGGTTTTGCATTAATTGGGCCATATGTCCGGTTTTTCCTCCCAGCCCGGCACAGGCGTCAAGAACCGTTTCACCCGGTTGAGGTCCTAAAAGGGACGTCACCATCTGGGATGCTTCATCTTGGACCTGAAACCATCCTTTGACAAATGCATCTAATTCCTGAATGGGGACTGATGGACCGGTAAGTGTGATGCCTTCGGGGGCATAAGGTGTCGGTAGAATCTCATGGGCCTGGTGTTGGAGGGATTGGATTAATTGAGCACGGGTTGCCGTTAAGGTGTTTGTCCGGATCGTAATCGGGGGGATTTTGTTAATTGCATCGCAAAGGGCGATGGTTTCCCTAGCGCCAAACCGATTTACCCAGCGACGGATGAGCCATTCCGGAAATGACTTCTTAACCGCAAGTGTCAAAAGGGGTTGTTTTTGCGGATCGGGGAAATCGATGCGTTCATATTCGGTCGCGCTTTTGCGTAAAACGGCGTTGACGAACCCGGCCACCCAGGGCGCTGCAAAGGATTTGGTTAGTTGGACGGAAGTATCCACAGCGGCTGATGTCGGTATCTTATCGAGAAACAAAATCTGAATCAGCCCCAGCCGGAGTACATTTAAGACGCGCGGATCGATTTTATCGAAGCGGGTTTTGGAAAAATGGTCTACGATCCAATCGATGTGTGCACGCCACCGCAGAACACCGTATACCAGCGCATGGATGAACGCTCGATCGCGCCTGGAAAAGGAGCGATTTTGATCAAAAGCACGTTCGATTTCATGATCGAGCGTATGATGCTCCCGGTCGAGAAGATTTAAAATCTTCAGGGCGATACTGCGGGCCGACTGGTTTTCTATGGGCGCCGAATGCGTGAGGCCGGTTTTCGGTTTTTGGTTTCCGATCTCTGAATTGCGGGAAGATAATCTTAAATCGTTGCCCATAATATGTTTGGTACATGCCTCGCTTATTGAGCAGAAAGGTTAACTTAATATCGTACCCGGTGGCATTGCATAACCCCTTAAAAAATCTTTGGTCAGGAGACGTTTTCCCGAGGCCGACTGAATTTTACGAATCGATAAAGTGCCCTTTGCGGTGGCAATTAACAGTTCATCCGGAAAAGTTTGCAAAACCGTACCCGGAGATTGAAGGGTATCCGTTGCCGCCGGTTGGGCGCTGATTATTTTGAGACGATTATGTGCATGAAATGTAAAGGCGCCCGGCCAGGGCGTCATGCCGCGGATAAACGCATCCAATCGATGAGCGGGCTGATTCCAGTCGATGCGGCCGTCTTTTTTTTTTGATCAGGGGCGCATAGG
>CAZNFS010000050.1:0-18251 GCA_964572695.1 uncultured Desulfobacteraceae bacterium | reverse complement strand
GTTGAAAGGGATGAAAAAGGTGCGCCACCTGCCTGTTCCCGCGGTCGATGGCCAGAGAATACTGAATCAGATCATTGGTGCCGATACTGAAAAAATCGACTTGGTCCGCAATGACATCCGCCATGATAACCGCCGACGGGACCTCTATCAAAATACCGATTTCAATATCATCACTAAAAGGGATGCCCTCGGTACGAAGCGACTCGGCCGCCTGGTGCAATAATTCTTTGGCTTGAGTCACCTCCTGCGGCGTCGACACCATAGGAAACATCACCCTTACATTTCCGAACACAGCGGCTCTTAATATTGCGCGCAGCTGTGTCAGAAAGACATCCGGGTCGTCCAGACAATACCGTATTCCGCGAAGTCCCATAGCCGGATTCGATCCATTGTTTTCCGAACCGGAAGGTGTTTTGTCTCCATTGATATCAAGGGTTCGGATCATTACCGGTTTGGGCGCTACGGCCTCAATCACATCTTTGTATTTATTAAAAAGCTCCGTTTCGGTTGGGAAAACTTCCCGGTTAAGATATTGGAATTCGGTTCGGTAAAGTCCGATGCCATCGCCGCCATAGCGGACCACCGCGGTCACTTCTTCGGGTTGTTCGATATTACCCATGACATTAATCTGCCGGCCGTCTTTGGTCACGGCCGGATGGCGGCTATCGAGCGTAATAATCGATTGATATTCTTCAAAGCGCTGTCGGCGTTCTTCAAACTCCACCAGGGTTTGTTCCGTCGGGTGGATAATGACTCTGCCGCTCGATCCATCCACGACGATAATATCGTCGTTGGCGAGAATATTCTGTGTATGTCCGATTCCCAGAACGGCCGGTATTCCGAGCGATCGTGCAATAATCCCGGTGTGAGAGGTTTTGCCGCCCCGGGCGGTAATAATTCCCTTTATGCGTTCGAGGTTGATTTGGCTCGTTTCGGCCGGAGAAAGGTCGGGCGCGACTAAAATAACCTTCTTGTCGATTTCGCCGATGTTTACGGTTTCAGCGCCGACGAGGTTCATCATAATGCGTTCCGACAACTGAACGACGTCTGCGGCGCGCTCCTGCAAATAAGGGTTGGACATGTTCTGGAAAATGGTTCGGATCTGGGTCACTGTTTTCTTGAGTGCCCACTCGGCGTTAATATGCTCAGATTCGATGATTTCAATGGTCTTGCCGTAAAGCATCTTATCTTTGAGAAGTGATTTGTGGACCTCTAAGATGCTGGTGTGTTGGCGCAGATCTTTGGGAGTGTCTTCAATTATTCGATGAAGCTCGTCCCTGGCTTTTTTAACGGCGGTTTTAAAACGTTTGATTTCCAGCTTTAATTGTTTGGGATCGATATAATACTGTTCGACAACATCGACACCCTCTTTATCAATCAGATAGGCTTTACCGATACTGATCCCCGGTGAAACACCGATACCAATAAGGCGTATTTCGTTATTGCCCCTGTTCGACATAATCAATTATTCTTCAAATCCCCTCTGCACCAGTTTTTCAATCGCTTCCAAAATATTCAGATCGGTTTTGTCTTCTATGGTTACATCAATCCGGGTGCCCTTTTCACAGGCCAGCGTCAGGATATCGAGGACGCTGGCGGCATTGGCTTGTGTGCCTTCTTTGGCAATCCACACTTTTGATTTGGCCTGCCCGGCAAGGCTGGCAATCATGGCCGCCGACCTTGCATGCAATCCCAGTTCGTTAATGATTACCAGAGTTTTTGATAATTTTTCATTTATAGGCCCCATAAACAGGATCAGAAATCCCCCGTGTTAAATCGTCTGTCCATAAATGGCCTCTTTGCCCAATCTCTGCGTCAATCTTCGCAATTGATTGTGCGGCGTACCCGAGTACGCCTCCGCACAATTACTTGATTTCCTTGACCTTGAACAAAAAGTCGCATTTCTGAATTGGAAACGTTAATCAGTGTCCATCCACTTAAAGCGATAGTTGTGGATGGGTACTAGTTATTAGGAGGTCTAAGGATGCTGGATCAAGTCAGTCAATTTTTGCTGCCGGAATATAATACACCAATGTTTAAATAGCAATCTGAAAACATTGACAAGCCTGTGAATTGCTGATAAATTTTTAAAGGAGACGAATTATATCATAATATATTTCAGTAGGTTGACCGCAGCTTTATTAAGAAGGGGGAAACGACCGATGTCAGAAAAAGTGCTCGTTTTTGGGAAAGACACATGACCGTACACAACCGAAGCTCGTGAAGCCATCGCGAAACAAGGTAAAGAGGTGGAATATTTGGATGTCCATGCGGACGGCGACGCACTGAAGTCCATGCTTGAATATTCGAATGGGGCGCGCAAAGTCCCAACCATTGTCGAGCAGGGTAAGGTCACCATCGGATTCAATGGCGGATCATGAGGGATTTAAATCGGCCGGCTGGTAGCCGGTAGCGTGAAACTTGATATTTGATTTGATCTGAAGATGACCTTTCGTTCAGGTCCTGACTGTGGATAAGGAACAAATGGAAAAACAGTTTTTAATAAATGATTTCAAAGCCGGTGAATCCTGGCGCGTTTTCAAAATCATCGGAGAATTTGTAGAGTCAATCGAAGCGCTGTATCGTATCGGAGCTGCGGTGAGCATTTTTGGGTCGGCGCGTACCGAGCCCAATGATCCCAACTATAAAAAAGCCGAAGAACTGGCAGGCCTGTTTGCTAAGGAGAAGTTTGCCGTCCTTACCGGAGGCGGCGGCGGTATCATGGAGGCTGCCAACAAAGGCGCCGCAGAAGCCGGCGGAACCTCGGTGGGATTGAATATCAACCTGCCCTTTGAACAACACCCCAATCCATACGCCAACGTTCGGCTTGATTTTAACTATTTTTTCATCCGCAAAGTAATGTTCATCAAGTATGCCCATGCCTACATTATCATGCCGGGGGGCTTCGGAACGCTGGATGAATTTTTCGAAGCCATGACCCTGATTCAGACCCACCGCATCAAACCCCTCCCGGTGATTATGGTTGGCAGTGAGTATTGGTCCGGTCTTTTCGAATGGATCAAGTCGCGCTTACTGGTAGACAAAATCATTTCAGAAGAGGATATGGACATCTTTCAGATAATGGACGACCCGCACGAGATCGTCAAAACGGTAAAAAAAATCGTCATTATCTAATCGAGTTTTGACTCGATTAAGGGTAGAAAATGAGGAGTTAAGAAATGGTCAGAACCGAAATTTCATTGTTTATGAAGAATGTACCGGGTGAGCTTGGCAAATTGGCCACGCTTTTTGGAGGCGAGGGTATAAATATCGATGCACTTACCATTCAGGACGCATCCGCATATGTTCAGGAACTTTTTAAAGCCAGGGGCAAATCTCTAAAGCGCGTAGCTTCTGCGGCCAGTTACAATTCCATGCGCAAGGATTCGGCTGAGTTTGCCCTCATTCGGATGCTGGTGGATGATACGGATAAAGCCGTGGACGTGCTGTCAAAAAACGAATACGTATTTGACATTATGCCGGTGATTGCCATTGAGATTGAGAATCGACCGGGGGAGCTGGCGCGGATGTCTTCCAGGTTCGGTGAAGAAGGGATAAATATCAATTATGTGTACGGATCGGTATCTTCGCCCGATGAGAAATGCCTGTTTGTTTTTTGTCCGGAGGATATAGAGCTGGCAAGCAAAATTTTCAAATAGAAAACCCTCAGCTTTTATCCGATAGCGGCGTTATTTGTGGTCGAAAACTGCCCCTGCTTCGAAAGCAAACTGGTTTTAAAAACTGAGGTTTAGTTTGATGCCAAGGCGTGAGGAGGAGCAATAGCGGAGCGTACGAGTGGTACGTGAGCATGTTGCGACAACGAACAACGCCGTCATCGGGCAAAAGATCAGAATTTTAAAACCAGTTTCAGGGTTTGCGCTTGTCTTTTAGGATATGGTTTGAGATAACGACCCGCTGGATTTCCGAGGTTCCCTCATAGATCGTAAACACGCGTGCGTCACGATAAAAGCGCTCCACCGGGTAATCCTGGGTATAACCGTACCCGCCATGAATCTGGAGGGCTTTGGCCGTAACACGATTGACCATTTCAGAGGCAAAAAGCTTGGCCATGGAAGCCTGGGCCGAATATTTTTGACCGCTGCTTTTCATGGCCGCCGCCGATAACATCAGTTGGCGAGCGGCTTCTATTTCAGTGGCCATGTCGGCCAGTATCCATCGCAACCCCTGAAATTTAGAAATTTTTTGGCCGAACTGTTCGCGGTCCTTGGCATACTTTATCGATGCATCCAGGGCTGCCTGCGCCACACCGACCGATTGGGCCGCAATACCGATTCGGCCGCTATCCAGAGCCGTCATCGCTATAATAAACCCATCCCCTTCGGCGCCAAGCAGGTTTTCGGCCGGAACGCGACAGTCTTCGAAGATCAGATCGGTGGTATCCGAAGCCTTCAATCCCAGTTTGTTTTCGACATTACCCACGATCAGTCCCGGTGTACCCTTTTCCACGATAAAGGCACTGATACCCTTGTGGCGTCTCGCTTCATCGGTTTTGGCAGTGACGATCACGAGCCCTGAATTTTTGCCGCTGGTAATAAACCGTTTGGTGCCGTTAAGAATGTAACTGTCTCCGTCTCTAACAGCGACAGCCGATTGACGGACGGGATCGGATCCGGCCTGGGGTTCGGTCAGTGCAAAGGCGCCGATTATTTCACCCCTTGCCAGAGGCATGAGGAATTTCTCTTTTTGTTCCTGGTTTCCGGCAACCAGAATGCATTCATTGACAATGGAATTTTGGACCGACATGACGACCGCGGTTGAGGCGCATGAGTAGGCGATTTCAGAAAGGGCCAAGGCATAGCCCAAGGCGTCGGCTCCCGAGCCATCATATTCAAACGGAACCGTCATTCCCATCAGTCCCAGTTCGCTCATCTGCTTTAAATTATCGGCCGGAAATTCTTTGCTGAGATCCCTTTCAGCGGCAGTGGCGGCAACCACCTTGCGCGAAAATTCGCGGACCATATTCTGGATCATGAGATGCTCTTCGTTCAGTAAAGTCGACATCGATCGCTCCCACGTTTAAATTGTTGATTTGCGATTGATAATTGATGATTGAAGGACGGTGGAGACAGAACAAATTACCCAAATCATCAATCATCAATCAACTACCATCAATCGTTAGGGTCCATATATAACCACCAAAAGCTCGGCGTCTTTTTCTCCGATGTTTTTCAGGTTATGCAGGATACCCGAATTGAAGTGCAAGGAGTCACCTTCGTCCAAATGATTGATATGTTCGCCGACCGTGATTTCCATTTTTCCGGAAAGCACGTAAACAAACTCTTCGCCTTGATGTTGATAACCCACTCCGACGTGTTGCCGGCCGGGATCCACCTTGACCCGAAACGCTTTAAGATGTTTGTTTTCGGCACCCGGTGTCAGGGTCGTGTAGGCATAGCTATCCGTGCGCTTGGTATAAGCCTTGATACGACTTTTCAGCTTCGATTCTTGTTCTTTCAAGAAAATCCCGGAATCGATTTCCATGGCGCGTGCGATCTGTAGAAGGGCCCCAACCGGAGGGGTAATTTTTCCGGATTCCACCTTTTTAAGGTATTCAATGGAAAACCCCGTATCGTTGGCAAGCCGATCATGGCTGATCTTTTTGGCTGTCCGGGCTCTTTTTATCTTTTTGCCGACGTGTTCCATTTGATCTGTCTTTCTTCTGGGCATAGGGCCTCCTTCCTAAACCCCGACTTGTCGGGGAAATAACAAATTCCAAGCACCAAATTTCAAATGGTTCGACAAGCTCGCCACCCTGAGCCAAGTCGAAGGGTAAATTCCAAACCACAAATTCCAATCGTTCGACCTATAGGCTCTCGACAGGCGATTAAACATTTTATGCTCCGACTTATTCTTCCAGAAAACGGTGACGAGGTTTCTTTGAAAAGCATAGCGCATAGCGCCCGGCGCTTAGCCCTTTGCGCCTTGCGTGCTCACATGCCGCGTCGATACTTCCCCCCCACGTCATACAACGCCTGTGTTATTTGCCCCAGACTGCAGTAGCGGACCGTGTTCATCAGTTCAGCAAATATATTCTGACCCGCAAGCGCTGTTTTCTGGAGTCGCTCGAGTGTGGCGGGGGCTTCCTTTTCATGGCATTGTTTGAACTCGGCCAGACGTCGAAGCTGCGACTTTTTTTCTTCCTCCGTTGCCCGGGCCAGTTCAACACTTTCGCTAAGTTCGTCAAAGATCGCACTCGGATCCCGGAATGCATTCACACCGATGATGGGAAGCTGGCCGGTGTGTTTCAATTGCTCATAATACATCGATTCTTCCTGGATTTTACTTCGCTGATAGCCGGTTTCCATCGAACCCAGAACACCACCGCGTTCGGTCAGCCGGTCAAATTCCATGAGCACGGCCTCTTCGACCAATTGGGTCAATTCTTCAACGATAAAACTTCCCTGGTACATGTTTTCATTTTTGGCCAGTCCCCATTCACGGTTGATGATGAGCTGAATCGCCAAAGCGCGCCGGACCGACTCCTGGCTGGGTGTCGTAATCGCCTCATCAAAGGCATTCGTATGCAGACTGTTGCAATTGTCGTAAATCGCGCACAATGCCTGCAAAGTAGTGCGGATGTCGTTAAACTGAATATCCTGGCTGTGAAGTGACCGGCCGGAAGTCTGGATATGGTATTTCAACATTTGGGAACGAACAGAACCTTTGTACATGTATTTCATGGCGATGGACCAGATCCGTCGGGCAACGCGGCCGATTACGGTGTATTCGGGATCCATACCATTCGAGAAGAAAAAGGACAGATTGGGGGCAAAGCTGTCGATGGGCATTTTGCGCGAAAGATAGTATTCAACATAAGTAAAACCATTGGCTAATGTGAGGGCAAGCTGAGTAATGGGGTTGGCGCCGGCCTCGGCGATATGGTATCCGGATATGGAAACCGAATAAAAATTACGCACGTCATTTTCAATAAAATATTCCTGTATGTCCCCCATCATCTTCAATGCAAAATCGATGGAGAAAATACACGTGTTTTGTCCCTGGTCTTCTTTGAGAATATCGGCCTGGACCGTACCCCGTACATTGCGCAAAACATCACGGCGGAGCCTGGCATACTGCTCGTCGGAGGGTGCGTTGCCGTTTTGGGCTTTAAAAAGATCCACCTGCTGGTCAATGGCGGTATTTAAAAACATCGCCAGCATAATGGGGGCCGGGCCATTTATCGTCATCGAGACAGAAGTGCCGGGGGCACACAGCTCGAAACCATCGTATAGTGATTTAACGTCATCGAGGGTGCAGATATTGACACCCGAAGTTCCCACTTTGCCATAAATATCGGGCCGGCTTTCAGGGTCATACCCATAGAGGGTTACCGAATCAAAGGCAGTCGAGAGCCGTTTGGCTTCATAATCGGCGGAAAGGAGTTTAAAGCGTTTATTGGTTCGCGCCGGATCACCTTCTCCGGCAAACATTCGGGTTGGATCTTCATCCGTGCGCTTGAGGGGAAAAACGCCTCCGGTGAACGGGAAGCGACCGGCTACATTTTCCTCCCGCATCCAGCGATAGATTTCGCCGGGATCGCTAAATCGGGGTAAGGCAATTTTGGGGATTTTTTGATGCGCCAGTGATTCGGTATGGAGGGGAACTCTGATTTCGTGACCTCTGACCTTATAGGCCAGTTCATCATTATCGTAGACCTGTTTGATTTCATCCCATTCGGAGACTATCTGTTCGGTTTCACTATCGATGGCGGCCTTTGTTTCAGTGATTTCAGTTTTGAGCCGTTCTAGAAGCTCAGATGGCGTATTTTTGGATTTGCGACTGAGGCTATAGGAGGTTTCCTCAAGGTGCCATATTTTGCGCAGGGTATCGGCCTGGGATCGAGTCGTTTGATGGTAGGCTCTGGCTGTATCGGCAATTTCCGATAGATAACGCGTTCGATCCGGGGGAATAATGATCGTTTTGGAAGTTGAAACTTTGGTATCGGTGCGGGGAAAGGTTGATTGAAAGGCGATTCCGGTTTTGGATTGCAGCGTATCCAAAAGCGTGTGAAAGAGGGCCGTGACACCATCATCATTAAACTTGGAGGCAATCGTGCCGAAGACGGGCATATCGACCGGGTCTCGATCAAAGGCTTTTTTGTTTCGTTGCACCTGCTTGCGCACATCCCGAAGGGCATCGTCACTGCCCCGTTTTTCAAACTTGTTGACCACGGTTAAATCTGCAAAATCGAGCATATCGATTTTTTCAAGCTGGGAAGCCGCACCAAACTCGGAAGTCATAACGTATATCGAAATATCGGATAGATCGGCGATGTTGGAATCACCCTGCCCGATTCCGGCGGTTTCGGCAATAACCAGGTCAAAACCGGCCGCCTTGACGGCCGTGATCACTTCCGGAAGTGATTCGGGGATTTCGGTGCTCGAGAGACGTGTGGCCAGTGATCGCAGGTAAACCCGGGGGTTGCCGATGGCGTTCATGCGGATGCGGTCTCCCAACAGGGCCCCGCCGGTTTTACGCCGGGACGGATCACAACTGACGATCGCCAGGCGGATGTCTTTATTGTCATGCAGGAAACGAAGGATGAGCTCATCGGTGAGGGAAGATTTTCCCGCACCGCCGGTGCCGGTGATTCCGATCACGGGTATCTTGCGGGTTCCGATCTTTTCCAGGAGCCGGGTCCTGAACCGGGCCAGGTGTCCATCGCCCTGGACTTTGACATGTTCGGCTGTGGTAATGAGTCTGGCTACCGCCGGTTTATCATCGGGCGTCAGTTTTTCAAGGTCATACTCCCCCTTTTCAATTGTGGAGAAATCCATTTGAGAGGCCATATGGTTGATGATCCCCTGAAGCCCCATCTTGGTACCGTCTTCGGGAGAAAATATTTTAGCGACCCCGTATGCTTCCAGCTCTTTAATTTCTTCAGGTACGATGACACCGCCGCCGCCGCCGAAAATCCTGATGTGCGGAGCGCCCCACTCATTTAAAAGGTCGACCAGATATTTGAAGAATTCGATGTGACCGCCCTGATAGCTCGATATGGCGATGCCCTGTACATCCTCTTCAATGGCTGCATCTGCAATTTCCTGGACCGAACGGTTGTGAGCCAGGTGAATTACTTCCGCACCTGTATCCTGCAAGATCCTTCGAATGATATTGATCGATGCGTCATGACCGTCGAAAAGGGAAGTGGCCGTGACGATTCGGATGGGGTTTTTGGGTTTGTAAACTTCGGCTTCGGAACTCATGCCTCCTCCTTTTGTTGGGCGGATAATCCTAGAATAAATTTTGTCTGATGTTCAATATAATCTTCGATACTGTAGTGGCGCGCCAAAAACCAGCGCCGGAAGGTCCACATATGACCCAAAACAGAGATATTGTGGGCCACCAAATCGATCGAGTCTTCGCTGAGGTGGGGCAGATCACCGGATGAAATCAAGCGTGCCAGCACTTCGACAAAAATTCCCGTAATGCGGACTTCATTTTCAAGAACCCTCTTTTTCCACTGTGAGGGCAGGGACTGGGTTTCCTGGTAAATCAGCAGGATGTGGTCATTCATGCGATGGCAGACCAAAAAATATTCGCGAATAACTGCCGCCAGTGATGAATGTCCGTCGGTTGCCCGCGACATGGCTTCGGCAACCGCCTGCTCGACTTCGGCATGGATCGCATCGCATACCAGATATAAAACATCTTCTTTGGAAGCGACATATTCATATAAGGAGCCGATCGAAAACCCGGCCGCCCGTGCAATTTGCCGCGTCGTGGTTTTATGGAAACCGTTCTGGATAAAAAGCTGAACCGCAGCGTCGACAATCTGTCGCCGGCGCCGCAATACAAGTTCAGGATTCTTTATCTGGGTTTGGACATCACGAGTGGCATCTTGATGTGAAAACATGATCCGATCTCTCAAAGCCTAAAGAATGGTGCGAATGGGTAATTTGAACGAGCGCTCGGTCGCAAAATAACATCCGATTCTTAAAACTGTCAAGATTTTTCTTAAACGGGATTGGCTGTGGCGCACCCTAAAAATGATTGACAAAATCGCTCAACGGAAGATAAAGTGCCCCCCATGGGCTGAGCGGGCGTTCAGTGATCCGGTCGACGGTTGCGGTTGCGCAGCTCGAAATTCTCTACTAAGGAGGTATCCTTGGATTTCGATCTTTCAAAAGAGCAGGAAATGATACGCAAGGAGGTAAGGCGGTTTGCGGTGAGCGAAATTGCACCCGTTGCGGCCGATTTGGATGAAAATGAGACCTTCTCAATCGACTTGACCAAAAAGATGGGTCAGATCGGCCTGTTCGGAATGGTGGTGCCCGAAGAGTACTCCGGTCAGGGAATGGATTACATATCCTATATCATTGCGGTTGAAGAAGTTGCACGGGTGGACGGATCTCAGGCGGCCACAGTTGCAGCCGGCAATTCGCTGGGTATTGGACCGTTAAACTATTTTGGCACGCAGGCGCAAAAGAAGAAATATCTGCCCAAGCTTTGCAGTGGTGAAGGGCTTTGGGGTTTTGGCCTGACGGAACCCACGGCCGGGTCCGATGCCGGCGGAAGCAAAACGACAGCCGTTTTGGATGGCAACGAATGGGTCCTGAACGGGTCCAAGATTTTTATCACCAACGCCGCCTGCGAACTCTCCATCGGTGTTACGGTCCAGGCCATAACCGGGACCCGGCCGAGCGGAAAACCGGAATATACCTGTTTTATCGTGGAACACGGAACTCCCGGATTTAAAGCCATTCCCATGCACAAAAAACTGATGTGGCGATCCTCTAATACGGCTGAACTTTATTTTGACGATGTGCGCATACCCAAAGACAACATGCTGGGCAATAAGGGCGATGGCTTTCATCAGATGCTGCAGACGCTTGACGGTGGACGTCTTTCCATTGGCGCTATGGGGCTGGGGGGCGCCCAGGGAGCGTATGAGGCGGCCTTGGGCTACGCCAGGGAGCGTCAGCAATTCGGGCAGGCGATTTCCAAGTTTCAGGCCATCGCGTTTAAGCTGGCCGATTGCGCCCTGGAAATCGAATGTGCCCGCAACCTTCTTTACAAGGCCTGCTGGCTGAGAGATCAGCATCGGCCGTTTGAAAAATTGGCGGCTATGGGCAAACTCTATTGCTCGGAAGTTATGGGGCGCGTTGCCGATCATGCCGTGCAGATCCATGGCGGATACGGGTTGATGAAAGATTATAACGTCGAAAGATTTTATCGCGACCACAAGATTCTTGATATCGGCGAGGGGACCTCTGAAGTTCAGCGGATTGTGATATCGCGATATATTGGATGCTGATGGCGTCGTAAAAAGGCCCATCTACTGCGTTGTAGAATTTTTTCAGGTATTCGGCATACTGCATGTATGGCCTCGTCCCTGAAAAAACACTACGCCTTGTATATGAACCTTTTTACTTAGCCATCTATAATTGAATTCGCGACTTTTTACAAAACCATCATTGAAAAGGGGGTTGAATGAATGACAGTATACTTTTAGTCGAAGAAAAGGACGGCGTTGCGACACTTACCCTGAATCGCCCGGAGGTGATGAATGCATTCAATATTGAGCTGCTGAATGTGTTGAAAGAAAGAATCGAGGCCATACGGGTCCGGAAAGACATACGCGTAATTATCATTACCGGAAGTGGTGACAGGGCTTTTAGCTCGGGGGCGGATTTAAAAGAACGCCGGACCATGAAGCCCGCTCAAGTGAAGGAATTTATATTTACCATCAGGAATCTTTTTACATCGCTTGAATATTTAAATAAGGCGGTGATTGCGGCCGTCAACGGCATCGCCCTGGGTGGCGGAACGGAACTGGCGCTTGCCGCCGACATTCGAATCGCTGCCATGAATGCATCCATGGGGTTGACCGAAACCAGACTGGCCATCATCCCGGGCGCCGGCGGAACACAACGCCTTCCCAGACTGGTGGGCAAAGGCAAGGCCAAGGAGCTTATCTTTACCGGAAGACGGGTCGACGCCAATGAGGCCTTGGCTATCGGTCTCGTGAATCAAATTTGCGAGAAAGACGTGTTGCTCGCAGAATGTCACAAAGTGGCCGCCATGATCTGTGAAACCGGACCGATCGCCATAGAACAGGCCAAATATGCCATAAATTATGGTCTCGAAACCGATTTGCATTCCGGCCTGGCCATCGAGTCGAATGCCTACTGGGTGACGATCCCCACGCAGGACAGACAAGAGGCGCTGGCGGCATTTCGCGAAAAAAGGAAGCCGGTGTTTAAAGGTGAATAAAACTAAATGAACCAAAGCCCATGTCACCCCATCTCCTTCGTTGCCAAGGACTCGCAATAGTACACTATGGCGTCGTCCTTGGACGTCTTGGATATGGGGCAACCTGAACTTTAGCTCATTTAGTTGTTCTACTATATAAACCACAACGGAAAGGAGGCAATGCCTGCATTATGACTGAATATGACTATTGGAAAATATTCCCCCGCATGCCGAAGCGGGTCACTATCGGCGATATTACCCCCAGAGACGGTTTTCAGCATTTGGAGAAATTTGTCAGCACGCGCGCAAAACAGTTTTATGCCGCGGAGCTGATTTTGGCCGGATGCCGCAACATCGAAGTGACCAATCTTGGGAATCCCTATCTGATGCCGCAGTTTGCCGATGCGGAAGAAATTTTATCCTTCCTGCGTAGCGATAGGTTCAAAAACCGTTGCCTGCGGAAAGGAATCGATATGGACGACGTCTGTATTACCGCTGTGACCATCCGCGAAAAATCAGTCGACCGCGCCATCGAGCTGAAACAAAAAGGAATCGGGCCCGATCGGCTTTTGATGATGGTGTCAACTGAAGAAGAGCACCATTTTGCCAATTCCGGCACGACGCTTCCGGACTATTGGGAGGAGGCCGAGCGCTGCATTAAGAAATGTACGGATGCCGGTCTTCAAATGTGTGGAACCGTCAGCACGATTTGGGGCAGTCCCATCGCGGGGGCCACGCAGTTGAAAGATGCCGTGGAATTTACCAAGCGCTGGCTGGAGATCGGCGCCACCGACATCGAACATGCAGACCACGACGGAAGTGCTTCGGCACCGGATGTGTATCGCTATTTCGCGATGATACTGGATCAAATTCCCGAAACGTCGTTGCATATCGCCCATTTTCACGAGACAAAACGGGTGGCTTCGGCCTCCGTACTTGCGGCGCTTCAAGCCGGTATTACGCATTTTGAAGCGACCCTGGGCGGTACGGGTGGGCAGCCGGCCAATTTTCTTGACGATTGCCCGGTACCGGGAACGGGCGATTATTACTACGAAGATCCGCGTTTCGTGGGCCTCGTGTGTTTGGAGGACCTGCTGGTCCAGATCGATGAGATGGGAATCGAGCACGGTTATGATGTTGATCGAGTGCTGTGGCTAGGGCGGCAGCTTGAGCGCACGGTTGGAGAACGCCTGCGAAGCGAGGCCGCGATCAATGGGAGAACGCTTGTGGAAGGGCATCCCGAGTTTGCGCGTGCGGGACTCAAACAGGTGAAAGAAAAAAAGGGTGAAGTGGCGGGCCAGAACGTTCCGGCCAGCTGGGGCCCCCAGGCGGAATTGCCCCAAAAATATCGTCCGGCCCAGTGAAGCAGGAAACGGTCGGACAATTAAGTTTGACGAACTCGTAAAAAGCCACGAATTCAACAATAGATGGCTAAGTAAAAAGGTTCATATACAAGGCGTAGTATTTTTTCAGGAACGAGGCTATACATGCAGTATGCCGAGTGTCTGAAAAAATGCTACAACGCAGTAGATGGGGCTTTTTACGACGCCATCAAATTTAGGAGTGTAAAATGGACACTAAAAATCAACCGCCTCCCATTAATGTAGATTTTTTTGAAGACTTAACGGGCGAAATCAAGACCCCCGAGCAGGGGGGAGGCGAGGAAGTCGGTCAAAAGATCAAATTGCTGCGTGAAGAAAAGGGACTGGGACTGGAAGAGCTGTCAAACCTGACCGGTTTTGATTTGGACTTCCTCCGCAATATCGAAACCAACAAGGTCCAGCCGCAGCTTGGGACGGTTATTAAACTTTCCAAAGCACTTGACAGCGCCTTTAGCCGTCTGGTCTCGGGGGTGGGAAACCGTCTTTATTCGATTACGCGCAAAGCAGAACAGAAGGTGGTTTCACGTTCCACCGCCCAGAAGGGGAAAAAACAGGCCTACGTCTATAAAAGCCTGGCCCCGGAAGTGAAGGGGCGCCACATGGAAGCCCTGATTGTGCAATTGGAGGAAAATCCTAAACAGGAAATATCGATCCACGACGGTGAGGAGTTTATCTATGTTTTAGACGGCGTGGTCGCCCTGACGATCGATGAAGAGGCATTTGAACTGGATCCCGGTGACAGTGCCTATTACCTGTCCACCACGCCCCATCAAATCGCCGCCAAAAGCGGAAAGGCAACGATTTTGGCAGTGCTTTATGAAGGCTAACCCGTGTCCATTCACAAATAGCATCTTTCGGCCCATGACAGCGTTCTCGCATTTTTGCAATCCTCAACGTAGACGCGCTACGCCTGCGGCTGCAAAAATGCTGCGGCCTCGTCCTGAACCAAAATCTACTATTTCTGAATTGGACACTTTAGAGTGCCACTATTTCGTCGAGGATTGGCACTATCTCTAATTTTTTAAAGAAAAGGGTGTTATTAGTAGGGTAGCAGAAAAATTTAAGCTTTACCGATTTCCTGGATATAGCTGGCTACCAAATCACCCACTTCACGGGTTGTGCGTCCCATTTTCCCGGCTGCCAGGCTTCGGATATCGTGGGCGACGACTCTCTTAATGGCCTTCTCCACCCTTTGAGCAGCAGCAGCCTCTCCCAGATGATCGAGCATCATCTGCACCGCCCCGATGCAGGCAATGGGATTGATGATATTTTGGCCCGCGTATTTGGGGGCCGACCCGCCGATCGGTTCAAACATGGAAACCCCTTCGGGATTGATATTGCCTCCCGCTGCAACACCCAGGCCGCCTTGAATAATGGCCCCGATATCCGTAATAATATCTCCGAACATGTTATCGGTGACAATAACGTCAAACCACTCGGGGTTCTTTATCATCCACATGCTGATGGCATCCACATGGGCATAGTCGGTTCGGATGTCGGGATATTCAGGCGCCACTTCCTTGAAGGCACGCTCCCAGAGATCGAACGCATACGTCAACACATTGGTTTTACCGCAAAGCGTCAAAGTTCGTGCTTTTTGGCGGCGGAGACAGAAGTCGAACGCAAACCGGATACAGCGTTCCACACCCATGCGGGTGTTGATCGACTCCTGAATGGCAACTTCGTGGGGTGTGTTTTTACGTAGAAATCCGCCTCCCCCGGCGTAAAGTCCTTCGGTATTTTCGCGCACAATCACGAAATCGATGTCTTGAGGTCCCTTGTCCTTCAAAGCGGTTTCAACGCCGGGGTAGAGGACCACAGGGCGCAGATTGATGTATTGGTCCAATTGAAAACGGAGTTCCAGAAGCAATCCTTTTTCTAGGACACCCGGTTTGACATCCGGATGGCCGATGGCGCCGAGGAGAATGGCGTTAAAATCTTCCAGCTCCCGGGGTAAACCGGGCGGTAATATCTCACCGGTTTTCAAGTATCGCTCTCCCCCCAGGTCATATTGCTTCAATTCGAGGTTGAATCCCTCGCAGCCGGCTGCCGCTTTGAGGGCCTTGAGCGCTTCGGCAACCACTTCAGGGCCGGTTCCATCGCCCGGTATGACGGCGATTCGATAGGTTTCAGGCACGTTTTTGTTCCTCCTTTAATTTTAGTGATCGCGTAAAAAATCGCGAATTCAACTATCGATGGCTAAGTAAAAAGGTTCATATACAAGGCGTGGTGTTTTTTCAGGAACGAGGCCATACATGTAGTATGCCGAGTGCCTGAAAAAATACTACAACGCAGTAGATGGAATTTTTTACGACGCCATCAGTTTTTGCTGAACGTAGGGTACCAATCCCCCGGCTTCTATAAGCTGCTGCATAAAGCCTGGAACGGGTTGTGCCCGGTAGCTTTCACCGCTGGCGCAGTTGATGATGGTGCCCTTTTCCAGGTCAACTTCCAGCTTGTGGCCGGTTTCGATCGCGGCGGCCGCCTCGGGGCTTTCGAGAATCGGGAGGCCCATGTTAAAGGAATTACGGTAAAAAATGCGGGCAAAAGATCCGGCGACAACGGCTGAAATATGCGCGTGTTTGATGGCCAGGGGGGCGTGCTCGCGGGATGAACCACAGCCGAAATTTTTACCGGCCACAATGATATCGCCCGGTTTGATTTTGGTGACAAAATGCGGATCCACATCCTGCATAACGTATCGGGCCAATTCTTCCGGATCGGAGGTGTTCAAATAGCGGGCTGCAATAATCGCATCCGTGTCGATATCATCGCCGAATTTCCAGGCATTGCCTTTTAATTTCATGATACTTGCTCCTGTCCATCCACAAATAACATCTTTTGGCCCATGACAGCGTTCTCACATTTTTGCAATCCTCAACGTAGTCGCACTACGCCTGCGGCTGCAAAAAATGCTGCGGCCTCGTCCTGAACCAAAATCTACTATTTCTGGATGGACACCATGTAAGATTCTGTTTTAGTGTAATAAACTTTTTGTTTCTATAAATTTTCAAACCAAAAGAGAGCAAATTAACCTTAAAACCGGCTTGACTTTTATTGATAGATAGTTCCGCTAAATTTCATCCGGATGGGCGATGCGACCCAACACGGCACTGGCTGCCGCCACGGCCGGTGATGAGAGATAAACTTCGCTCTGCGGGTGACCCATGCGGCCCCTGAAGTTGCGATTTGTGGTCGAAACGGCGCGTTCCCCTTCGGCTAAAATCCCCATATAGCCACCCAGGCAAGGGCCGCAGGTAGGGGTGCTCACGGCCGCTTCAGCATCAAGAAAGATATTCATGAGCCCTTCATCCACCACCTGCCGGTAGATCGCAGGTGTGGCGGGAATTACAATTAAACGCACGTTGGAAGCGGCTTTTTTGCCTTTAAGAATTTTTGCGGCTGTTCGCATATCGTCAATGCGGCCATTGGTGCAGGAGCCGATCACCGCCTGATCAATGGTGATGTGAGAGAGTTCCCGAACCGATTTGACGTTTTCGGGGCTATGCGGACAGGCTACCTGAGGCGTCAATTCAGAAACATCCCAATCAAAGACCGATTCATAAGTTGCTTGCGGGTCAGAGGTATAAAATTTGTAATCCCGCCGGGCCCGACCTTTGACGTAAGCTTCGGTGGTGTCATCCGGCGGGATGATGCCGACCTTAGCCCCGGCTTCAATCGCCATGTTGGATATGGTGAACCGATCGGCCATAGGGAGGGAATCGATCACCGGGCCCCCAAATTCCATGGCCTTGTAACGGGCACCATCCACTCCGATTTGAGCGATGATATGCAGTATAAGATCTTTTCCGCTGACCCAGGGCGCTATCTGCCCGTTGAGTAAAAACTTTATCGAAGGCGGCACTTTCAGCCATACGCTACCGGTGATCATGGCTGCACCAAGGTCCGTGGAACCTACCCCGGTTGAAAAAGCACCCAGGGCGCCATAGGTGCAGGTATGGCTATCGGCACCGATAATCAGGTCCCCGGGTAAAACGAGTCCCTTTTCCGGCAAAAGGGCATGTTCGATTCCGGCGCGGCCCACTTCGAAGTAGTAAGGCAGGTTTTGTTCTTGGGCGAATAATCGCATAACCTGAGCCTGAGCCGCCGATTGGATGTCTTTGTTGGGAATAAAATGATCCGGAATCAACCCGACTCTTTCGGGATCAAATACGGTTTTGCCACCGGCCTTTTTAAAGACTTCGATCGCCATGGGTGCGGTGATGTCGTTGCCGAGCACAAAATCGAGCTTGGCTTCGATCAGTTCGCCAGGCAGCACCTGGTCGCGTCCGGTGTGTTGGGCCAGTATTTTTTCGCTAATCGTCATGGACATGAGGTTCTCCCCGAGAATCATCGTTAAGAGAATATTCGCATGAATATCATATTTACGTAAACGTCTCTGTTGAAAAGAAAGGTATGCGTTATAAGTTCAATGTGTCAATCAAAATATCCAGGTAAGACACCCATCCCCACACGTGCAAAATTATTTTGAAAGATGAACGTCTAGCATTGGCGTTTATTTTTCAGTAATGTCACCATTGATGATAATCACCAGTTCAGGTTTTTGGGGGTGGTCGGTCCGAATAAACAGGTGGCCCGAATATTCCCCGGCCTGTGGCGATATATCGTTAACTTCCAATTGATAAACGTTGC
>CAZNFS010000049.1:0-18312 GCA_964572695.1 uncultured Desulfobacteraceae bacterium | reverse complement strand
TTTTGTCAAACCCCTATCCAGCATATGGGCTGGGATCCACACCCCCAACTCTTTTTGTGCGCGTTCGCTGTAAAATGTGGCAACGCGTTTGGTATTATTGCGGATAGCCATCTTTTGAGCCGCCACATTGTCCGAACCGATGACGGAGAAAACTTTTTTGTCTCCGCAACGCGCGGTGAGCCCTTTCAGGAGCTGTGTACCGATACCCAGCCCTCGATATTCGGGTCTTACCGAAGTGTAGCCCCGCTCCAAAAACCGGTTAAGATCAAGGCCCGACTGCTGACTGACCGCTTTTAGATATTCGGTCCGGGGATGCTTCAGGCTGGAGTTACCGGCGATCACACCTTCTTCCATGGCAACTCCGATGAGAAAAGCGCGTTTTAGATTATGACGCACCCATTTTGTCCCCACCGAACCGCCGGCTTCAATCATGCGACAGATTTCATCCAGATAACCGGAAGGAAGCTCAGCGGGTTTCATATAGCGGTAAGTAATGCGCTGGCCCAGAGTATATATTGAGGGGGGATCATCCTTGAGCTGCCATTGCCGCACGGTGTCAAACCCATGGTGCTGGAGATAGAGGAGCAAATGGGCCGGATCCTGCAGATAACACCCGAAGGGCTGGCCCGGTAACCGGGAAACCTGTGAATAGACACCTGAATCTTCCGGTATCGGAAAAATGGACGCGGCAGAAAGGCTTGTGTTCGCATGGGACCAGGCGTGGGCGATATTGGGATTCGATGCGACGCGTTGCTTTAATTCATCGACAAGGGTTTTATTCGCTACGACCGGCATTTCGACATGATTCCAGATCCGGGCTTTGGCACACTGACGCAGCGTATTCAAAAAATCTTTTATATCGGTTTGAGGATTTTGCCAGCGGATGAAGCACACACCCGCAGCAGCGATATCAGCGAAGTCATCTGGACCAGGGGTGAGGCTTGAATCAAGGGCCAGGCCGATCCTGAGCGGAAGGTCGTTTTTTTTGTTCTGATCAAATAGTGTTGTAATCCCGGCTAGGTTTAAGGGGGCGGTTTCGAACAGAAGGCCGTGCACGTTTTGTTTTTGCTTTAACTCGGCAACATAAGCGTAAAAAGAATCCGGATCGTCGGAGACCTGACCGAACGGGAGCTGAAACGGAAGAACGGGAAACGGCGCCAGGTAGTCATGCAAAGGGAACCGGCTGAAATCGGGCCACGCGATTTGAAGTGACCGATCCGAACCACTCAAAGCGAAGACCAGTTCTCGAAGTGCTTGAGGATTTTTGGCAGACAGGATTCGATCAACCCGATTTTGGGTGCCGGCCGGGAGGCTTTGATCGCTCTGCAATGCCACAATGAGTGAGGGACGCAGCTTTTTGCTGTAACGGGCGATGGCCAGTGCCGCCCAAAGCTGTCCCAGGCTTGAAACGCAAATGATCAAAAGACTGATCTCCGGCCGCGAAATCTTAGATGCAAGTTTTTCGCGACAATAGGATAGGAAAGGATTTTCTTTTTTATTGAAATAGCTGCTCCGGTTAAAGTGCGATGGGGCATACGCCAACGAAGCCAGCGAGAATAATGCATTGACTTCGCTTAAGGCGGCCACAAACAATTCCGGTTGAAAGAACCGATCGTCTTGCAAGGCTGAAAAATTCCGATTTACCTCAGCGGCTTTGCGAAGCCATTTTTGGGGATTAGTTCTAATATCTGTTTCAAGGGGCTCAGTGCTGGAACCCAATGATGAGACCTTTTCTTTAATAATTCGATTCAAAAGGAGCGTCAAATGTTGCGGAGTTAAAAGATGGTTCAGCAGAAAATCTATATTGGCATCGCAAAATTCAAAAGGCACACCCAAACCGCCAAGATGGGCGGCTGTCTGAGCGGGCTGCCAGGGAGGCATGGTTGGGCTGGCCAGGGGCGGGTGGATCAGTAAGATTTGCTGTTGTTTAGGATCGGTCATCGTTTGATGACCTCCTTTCGCGTCTTTCCATGTTAGAGAATATAAGTAAATTAAGGGGTTATGTCAATTTTAAAAAGCCCTGCGATCCAAATTGCCTTTGCATTTTTCGATATGTGTGATATCGAAGTAAAAATCATTCACTCGGGAAAGCTGAAATGTACTTAAACAAGAGGGTGTTATAATGAATACGATTGGATTAAGATGCAGACAGGTATTCATGGTTGTTTTCCTCAGCTTTTTTCTAATTCCCCCCCTGCCACTAAGCGCCAATGGATCCAAAAAGGTTTTTCGGAATTCGCTAGGCATGGAGTTTATTTCAATCCCGGCGGGAACTTTCAGCATGGGGAGCCCAGCCGAAGAATCCTATCGCGGGAAGGATGAAATCCAACATCGAGTCACTATCAGTAAGTCATTTTATCTGCAATTTACTGAAGTCACATTGAAACAATGGTGGGCCTTAATGGGGAAAAAATTGTTCGGCCGTAGAAAAGGACCCGAAAATCTTCCCGTGGTGAAAGTATCCTGGTTTAATGTCCGGCGCTTTATTAAAAAACTGAACAAGCTTGGAGAAGGGTATTACCGACTACCCACGGAGGCCGAATGGGAATATGCTGCCCGGGCAGGGAGTACAACGGCCTACAGTTGGGGAGACACGATCGATTGCAGGAATGCAATGTATGGGAACAACCGTAAAAAAGCGAACGAATGTCTGAAATATGTACAATCGCGTGGTTTTGAGCCTGATCGCCCGGCACCCGTAAAAAGTTACCCCCCCAATGCCTGGGGACTGTATGATATGCACGGCAATGTATGGGAGTTGTGTCAGGATTGGTATGGACGCTACCCCACGACTGATGTCGCAGATCCTTCGGGGCCTCAGTCAGGGTCGGCAAAGGTCCGTCGAGGGGGGAGCTGGTTCAAACATGGTTATGCGTGCCGGTCCGCAAACCGAAACCACGCAAATCCGGCCAGCAAGTTCCAGACAACCGGTTTTCGGCTCATTTGGAGCAAAACGCCGGATATGAATCTTATGCAAAGAAAAGCCGAACCACCCGGGGTGGTTGAAGAGCAGGACGGACCCTGATCAAATGGCCGAAATTTATGTCCGGGTTGTCGCTATAACTAAATGTTTCAGCAAGTAAGACAAAGCGAAGCAATATTTCTTTAATTCCAATCAAAACCAATCAGAGGAAAACCACCGAGGCCGCAAATGCTAAAGTTAGTCGGTAAATGGCTCAAGGTGTATGAAGACGAAATCGGACTGTTTCTATGGGTGGCCGCCCTCCTGTTTATTGTCCGCAGCTGCGGAATGGTCCTGAACAATTATGCCGAAACCGCTTTTCTGAAACGCTTTGGGGTCGAGTACCTGCCGATTGTCAATATGCTCAACGCCATCGTGACGTTTGTCGTCATGGGGGCCATCGCGGGGATGATGAGCCGGATTCAAAGCGCGCCCTTTTTGACCTACCTTTTTATGTTTTGCGGCCTTACGATGGCAGGCATGCGCCTGGTGATTCCGCTGGGGATCGATCTGGTGTACCCGGTTTTGCTGATGCTGAAATCTCAATTTGAGGTCTTACAGGCCCTCATTTTTTGGAATATGGCCAACGACCTTTTCAATATGCGTCAGTCCAAGCGTCTTTTCCCGCTGATTACGGCCGGTGGGGTTCTGGGCCTGATCCTGAGCAGCTTTGGAACCCCGCTTATGGTGAAGGTTTTTTCATTTGATAATCTTCTATACGCCTATCTTGGGCTCTGTGTGGCGGGGGCCCTGGCGGTTAAGGGCATGAGCTCCCGCTATCCCACCCTTTTGCTGGGGGATAAAAAGACCCGCAAAGCCAAAAAGAAGACCCCCATGATTGAGGAGTTTAAGAAAATTGTGCCCCTCATGAAGGAATCGATCCTGATCAAGATTATGATCCTCTTGACATTGCTGCCCAATGTTGTCGTACCCATTATGAACTATCAGTTTAATTATGCCGTCAATGCGCAGTTCGCTTCGGAGACGGGCCTGATCCAGTTCTTTAGCTATTTTAGAGGGTTTTTGAATATAATCAGTCTGATTATTCTTCTATTTGTAGGTCGCATATACGGTAAATGGGGTTTGCCGGTCGCACTCATGTTTCATCCGTTTAATTATATGCTCGCCTTTATGGCTTTCCTGCTCCGATTCGATGTCTTCTCGGCCATGTACGCCCGCATGTCGACCAATATTCTACGCACCACCATCAATATTCCGGCCAATGCCATCTTAATGGGTCTTTTCCCCGTAGAATACCGCGGTATCGTCAGGCCTTTTCTGAGAGGCACGGTGGTGCGGCTGGGGCTTTTTTTGGGTTCCGGTCTGATATTGGCTTCGGGAGCCTTTTTTCACCCGCGCTATCTCTCCCTGGTGGCGTTACCCTTTGTAATTGGCTGGGTTACGGGACCCTTTATCCTTAAAAGACGCTACTCGAAAATTTTGTTGGATTTGGTGTCCCGCAATATGATCGATCTCAAATCGATGGGGGAAGAGGATGTGGGGCAGCTGTTCCGCGATAAAAAAATCCAAACCCAGCTGTCCGACGCCTTTTTAAAGAGTCAGGGGGATAATTGCGTCTGGTATGCGAATCTGTTGAAATCCCTGGCTTTGAAAGATTTAGATTCCCAGATTCTGACCAAGTTGAAGCAAGAAGATGATCAAACATGTATCAAACTTTTAGAGCTTCTATCTCCTGAGGCAGACAAGCAGGCCATTCCGGTGTTAAGGGATTTAGTGGATCCGGCCAAGCCGGAGCTCATGCTGCATATTATTAGAGCCTCAAATCGCCTGGCGCCAAAGCTCGCTTCCGACTTTGATTATGGGATTTTTGAAAACGACCCGGATCCGGAGGTTAGGGCTCATGCCATCATCGGTCTCTTCCGGCAGTCGCCGGAGAAATACCGTTCCATAATCGATGCCTGGTTGGATTCTGAAAATGAAATCGAGCGAAAGGCCGCTGTCATCGCCGCCGGGGCTACAGCCGAGGCGTCTTTCGTATCAAGGCTTAATCGGATTATAGAAGATAAGGAGAGTGAATCTCTGTTGCCGCTGGCATTAAAAAGCCTGCACAGCCTAAACGCACCCCAATTGAACGAAGCGGTTTCACCTTACCTTTCCCATTCAAAAGAATCGATCCGGGCGGCTGCCTTGGAGGTGTTTGAAATAGTCGATGATGAAACCTTGAAACAAATCATTCCCTTGATGGGTGATTTGTCTGAAGAAATCAGCGCATCGACCAAAAATAAAATCGATCAAGCACCCTATAATAACGGCCAGATACTGGTTGAATCCCTCAGCATACCCAAGAGGGCGGTTCGGGAGAGTATCTTTGATTTATTAGAATCCCTGGATATCAAAGATCTGGATGTCTATCGCTTCGCACGGGCACAAGTCGAAAGTGGTTATCAGGATTTAACCGAGGCAGAGGGGCTTAAACTTCTCCCGCAGGGTCCTGCCAGAGATCTACTCAGCGACCATTTGAATCAATCGGCTGCTGCCAGGATGGAAAACACCATGCGGGTCCTGGCGGCCCAGGATCATTCCGGTCAAATGCGCATTATTTACAGAGGCCTTTTTTCCTCCGACAAGCGACAGCAAGCCAATAGCCAGGAGGCTTTAGAAGATCAAATGGATCCTTCGCTGAGCAGGATTATGCTGCCCCTTCTGGGGGGCGTACCGGATTCCGAGCGCCTGGCGATTGGCAAAAAGAACTTTAAGCTGCCGCATCCGGGTTCTGATAGTGCGTCGGTGCTTTCCCATTTTCTGGCCAAAGAAGATTGGGTGACGGTGATGCTGGCCGCATATATCATGGCACAAGAAAAACTGGGTTGCGCTGATCCAAAAGCACTCTTGCAGCTGACCGAATCTGAGAATAGCCATGTTAGTCAAATGGCTCAAACCGTATTGAAGCAAACACAAGATGATCCGCATACGAAGGAGCACGAGATGGATACAGAAATTACGATCTCCGACAAAATTCTGCGCCTCAAGGGGATTGAGCTGTTTGAGGGGCTTTCGGTGGGAGAATTCGCTGCCGTGGCATCTGTCACCGAAGAGATCGTTTACCCGGCCGGCGAGTTTGTCATCAAAGAGGGCGATACCGGCGAAACCATGTATATGATCGTCAGTGGAGAGGTATCCGTGGTCAAAGGACTGGGTGAAGACCAGGAAATCGAACTGGCCCGGATCGGAACAGGAGATTATTTTGGTGAAATGGCCCTTGTGGATGATGTTGTGCGCTCGGCGAGCGTGCGGACCGAAAAAGAATCCCGTTTACTGGTCCTTCACAAACAGGAGTTTAAAGAAATTGTAAGAGAATATCCTCAAATCGCCCTTCAGATCTGTAAGGTGCTGAGTGCGAGCATCCGCAATCTGCACGAAAAAGTGAAAACATAGTTGCGACTTGGGTGGCAGGTTGGTATCCTAATTTATTGCGAGGACTTCGGGTCTTCAAATTTGTCCTTATTCCTAACCCGATTCGGCTGAACTCGTCGCAGGCTGAACGTTGAACCCTGAACCTATGAACGGTTACTGGAAGCAATAGGAAATTTTAATGGAAATTGCGTTTTTGATGGACCCGCTGAAATCGATCGAACCCGTAAACGAGACCAGTAGCTACCTGATGTACGAATGCAATGAGCGGGGCCACACGGTCTATTTTCTTGAACCGCATGATGTTTATATCAGGGGTAATGAGATTGTGGCCCGGATGCGAAATATTACGGTGACACCCGGGCTCCCAATGGAACAATATTGGCATTCACTGATTGAGTGTACCAAAAGGGACGAACTGATATTTGAAACCATTACGGATCTGGATGCCCTTTTTTTAAGAAAAAATCCGCCCCTTAACTATCAGGTAATGGGGTTTCTGGCACCTGTCAACGACCGGGTATTCATGATCAACAGCACTTCCGGACAGATACTGGGAAACAGCAAGCTTTACATCCTGAATTTTCCGGAAATCATCCCGGAGACGCATGTCTCCAGAGACCCGGCCCGCCTGCGAAAGATCATCGATGATTTCGGCGGCGATATGGTGGTAAAGCCTTTACAAAGATACGGGGGCGAAGGGGTGATCAAGGTCAGTAATCGTGATCGTGAAAATCTGGTGTCCCTGATCAACTATTATGTGCGCGATTATCGATCTTATCCCGAACGCGAACCGATCATGGTTCAAGAATACCTGGATACCGTGAAGAAGGAGGGCGATGTTCGCATCCTTATGCTGAATGGTGAAATCCTCGGTGCGATGCGACGCCTGCCGCGTAATGGTGATTTCCGAACCAACATCCATGCCGGAGCCACGGCTTACCGACACGAAATAACCCCATCGGAAGCCGAAATCTGCCGGGCGATCAAAGAGCGCCTGGTGGCAGACGGGTTGTATTTTGTGGGGATTGATGTGATTGGCGATAAGCTGGTGGAGATCAATTGTGTCAGCCCGGGAGGAATACCACGAATCAACCGATTTAACTCCATAAGGATCGAAGCCGCAGTGATCGATTTTATCGAAAATAAAGTAAAAGAAATGAAAGGAGCAAACCTTTAATATGTTTCAAGCCGGAAGACTCCCCAAAAGCTTTGTGTATTTAGCGCTTATCATAATCGGTCTTGGCTGGATGACGCCCGCTATCGACGCCAAAAGTAAAGTCCCCTTTTTAAAGGTCGGTTTGGCGGGTGAACCCAAAACGCTTAATATATGGCTGGCAAGCGACCGGTGGTCATTAGGCGTTCTTTCACAGATCTATCAGCCGCTTTTTATTCGTGACCCCGACACGTTGGAGCTGATTCCCTGGTTGGCGGCCGAGGCACCGACATATGACGAGAAGACGCTCTGTTATACCGTTAAGTTGAGATCTACCAAGTGGTCCGATGGCTCCGAATTGACATCTGCGGATGTCGCCTTTACCGGACGTATTATCCAGGAATTCAAAATACCCCGGCACCGGGCCAAGTGGGAATTTGTCAAAAAAATAGAGACCCCTGACAAACATACGGTAAAATTTTTCCTGAGAGAACCGATGGCCATTTTTTTGTCGCGAACCCTGACAACGCCAATCGTTCCCCAAAAACAGTGGCTGAAAATCGCAGCCGAAGCACGCAATACCGAAAAGCCGCTTAGCGCCTTGCTAAACCATAAAATCGACCCCCCCATGGGAAGCGGCCCTTTTATATTTAAAAAATGGAAACAGGGTGCTTACCTTTTTGTCCAAAAGAACCCGCATTTTTTCGGAACCGGCCAAAAGATACAGGGCCGGCAATTGGGGCCTTATATCAAGGGGATCATTTTTAAATTCTTTGGAACTTCAGATGCCGCTATTCTGGCCTTAAAAAAAGGGAGTATCGACATGTTCTGGTGGGGCATTCAGGCCGGATACCTCGAAGATCTCCAAAATGATAAGAATATCAAGCTTTTTTATAATGACCGCAGCGCGTTATATTACGTGGGGTTTAATGTGCGCAAAGCCCCCTTTAACGATGTCAGCCTGCGACAGGCGGTGGCCAGCTTAATCGATAAGGACTTCATAATCTCCAGGATCCTGCAAGGGCACGGCGTCAAAATGAAATCGATAATTCCAGCCGGAAACCGCTTTTGGTATAATGACGATCTGCCTTCGTACGGGGAAGCCCTCAGCAGGGAGGCGCGCACCCAAAAGGCCTATGAGATCCTGAACAAAGCAGGCTACACTTGGAAGGTTGATCCTGTTAATGCAAAGGGAGAAGTTGTACCGGGGGAAGAACTTCGGCTTCCAAACGGAAATCCCATGCCAAAGGTCACTATTTTGACCCCGCCGGCGGACTATGATCCCCTGCGCGCCATGAGCGGAATGATGATTCAGGAATGGCTGCGGGCGGTGGGTATTCCGATTTCGGCCAAACCGATGCACCTCGGTTCATTGCTCCAGCAAGTCAAAGTCAAACGCGAATTTGATGTATTTGTGCTGGCCTACGGCAGGTTAGATCTTGATCCCGATTGGGTTCGCAAATTTTTTCATTCGAATCGGGACAAACCGCGGGGCGGAAATAAGAGCGGCTACCGCAATCCCGAGTTTGATCGGATCGCCGATGAAGCGGCCCGGAGTATGGATAAAGATAAACGACGCGAGCTGGTATTCGAGATGCAAAAGATCCTGCTGCGGGATGTGCCCTATTTCCCGCTCTACAATCCCAAAATGATTGAAGCGGTACGTAAGGGCAAATTCAGCGGATGGGTGGAGACCCTAGAGGGAATCGGTAACCGGTGGTCATTTTGCCAACTGAAACCCAAGCAAGATGGTTGAACGGTTGCGGTTGCGTTGCTGGAATCGGGTTACGTAATGCGGTTCGCGTAATGGGAAAACACAACCGATTGACTTCCAACGTAACGAGCGGCGCAACCGAACAACGAAATCCACCCTATTCAAAGGGAAGATAATGGAATTACTGAAATATATTCGCAGTCGGCTGATTCAGATCGTGATCATTTTTTTTGTGATCATGACGGTCCTGTTTTTGCTTTTCCGGATGGCTCCCGGAGACCCGGTTTCACGCATGATCGATCCCGATATGACGCCGGAAGATGCGGCGCGTCTGATTTCACAGCTCGGCCTCGATCAACCGCTGTGGAAGCAGTATGTCTACTATGTGGGGAATTTTGTTAGAGGTAATTTCGGCATTTCTTTTCACTACGGGCAGCCGGTAGTTGAGATTATTCGCGACCGACTTCCCAACACCATTTTACTGTTTTCAACGTCAGTGATCCTATCGGCTTTTGTGGGGATATTTCTGGGTAAAATCGCCTCCTGGCATAAGGGCCGTAAAACCGATAATATCATGAGCTTAGTGGCCCTGGCGACCCATACGGTTTTTCTGCCATGGCTGGCGCTGATGTTGATATGGCTTTTTGCCTATAAGATGTCCTGGTTTCCCATAAACGGGATGATATCAGAGGACTTATGGCTCGATCCGGACGCAGGTATATGGAGTAAGAGTTTAGATGTCGTTCATCATATGATTCTGCCTTTGAGTACGCTTTTTTTCATTTATGTCGGGAGTTACTTGATGATTATGCGCAGCAGTATGCTGGAGACGTTAAAGGAAGACTATATCCTTACCGCAAGGGCCAAGGGGCTTGAAGAGAAAGTGATTCGCGACCATCATGCTGCGCCCAATGCGGCCCTTCCGGTGGTCACCAGTGTCGGATTGAGCCTGGCGTTTTCGATCAATGGCGGCGCGCTGACTGAAACCGTATTTTCCTGGCCGGGAATCGGCCGGGAATTGGTGTTTTCGGTAAGCAATAATGATTATCCTTTAGCGCAAGCCTCATTTCTGCTTATTGCCGGGGTCGTGCTCCTGTCAAATCTAATCGTCGATGTCCTATACGCCTACCTCGATCCCAGGATCAGGTATTAAGCGTGTCATCGGAAAAGTTATGCCGGCTGAGAACCTTAAAATAAAGCATTTACAAAAAGCCAACTGGTTAACCCGGTTTAAGGCGGGGTGGGCGATTTACAAGCAGAATCCGATCGGGAAAATCGGGCTTTTTCTTTTGATTCTGTTTTCGCTGATGGCCTTGGGCAGTTTTATTCCGCCCTTAATCGATCCCATGTACCAACCCATGTCCGGGGTTGATCCGGAAATTTCAAAGTCTACCGGACCCAGCCTAAAGCATTGGCTGGGCACGGATTTTATGGGCCGCGATCTTTTTAGCCAGCTCCTGGCCGGGGCCAGGGTTGCTTTCATGGTCGGGGTTTCAGCGGCCTTTATGAGTATATTTCTGGGTACGCTTATCGGAATGATTGCCGGATATATGGGTAAAGCGGTTGATACGCTTCTCATGCGACTGGCCGATATGATCATGGTGATGCCGACCTTATTAGTTGTATTGATTCTGGCGGCCCTGTTCGGGCAACTCAACATCTGGACGATTGTTCTCATTATCGCCCTTTTTCGCTGGCCGGGCGTCTCCCGCGTTATCCGGGCCCAGACACTTTCACTAAAACAGCGGCCATTCATCGAGGCCGCCAAAGTGGCAGGCGCTTCTCATCTGAGAATTGTTTTCAGACACATTATGCCCAATGTATTGCCGCTTTCTTTTCTATACATGACGTTTAGGGTGACTTCGGCGATTACGATCGAGGCCTCGCTGGCCTTTCTGGGCTTCGGCGATCCCGGCACGGTCAGCTGGGGTATGATGCTCCAATGGGTATGGAAAACCGGACACATGTTTAAAGCGCCTTATTGGCTCCTTCCGCCCGGAATTTGTATCTCTCTGATAACTCTTTCTTTCTATATGATGGGGCGTGCCATGGACGAAGTTCTTGATCCCCGGCTAAGAAAAGAAGAAGGCGAGGTCAGATAAAATGGCGTTGTTGGAGGTCGAAAACCTCGGCATTCTATACCAGACCGCAAAAGGCCCCCTGAAAGCCCTGGATGGAGTCAGCTTTGCATTGGAAGAGGGTCGGTCCCTGGGGTTTGTGGGCGAATCCGGATGCGGGAAAACCACATTGGGGATGGCGCTGATGGGGCTTTTGCCACCCAATGGATCGGTGAGCGGAGGACGCATCCTTTTTAATGGCGAGAACCTGCTCGAAAAGACGGAAGAGGAGATGCGGCATATTCGCTGGAAAAAGATGGCCATGATTTTTCAAGCCGCCATGAATGCCTTGAATCCGGTTCACCGAATTGCCGATCAGATTGCCGAAGCGATAACCGCGCATGAACCCGGAACTTCTAAAGCCGAAGCGCTTAACCAGGTGGAAGGCTTGTTTCAGCTGGTGGGGATTCCCCGCGGCCGTTTGCGTGATTACCCGCATCAATACAGCGGCGGCATGAAGCAGCGCGCCATTATTGCGATGGCATTGGCCTGCAAACCCAAACTCATCATCGCCGATGAGCCGACCACCGCTTTGGACGTTATTGTCCAGGATCAAATCCTGGAAGAAGCCAAAAATTTTCAGAAAGAATTTAATATCAGCATGATTTTTATATCCCACGATATTTCCGTGGTGGCGGATGTTTGTCATCAGATCGGCGTCCTGTATGCCGGTCAGCTGGTTGAACTTGGAACACGAGAGGAGATCATTGAAACACCCAGCCATCCTTACACCAAGGCCCTGCTCTCCTCTTTTCTTACCGTCATGGGCAACAGTGCTCAATTAAAGCCGATTCCGGGGGAGACGCCTAATTTGATCCGTCCGCCGGACGGGTGCCGGTTTTGTGATCGCTGCTTTGATGCCGGAGATTCATGTAAATTGGAGGTGCCCGTCTGGGCACAGCTTTCGAAAACCCACCAGGCGCTATGCAGCCTATGTACTAAATAGGTTTCAAATTGGCACAAAAGAATCAACAAACTGTCATTCGGCTCGAGGATGTAACCAAGATCTATGAGTCGAAACAGGCCTTTTTTAAGAGTGCCGGAAAAAAAATTGTTGCCCTTAACCAGATTTCTTTGAACATAAAAAAGGGTGAGATATTTGGTCTGGTCGGAGAAAGCGGAAGCGGAAAGACAACTGCCGGCAGACTTATCGTCAAACTGGAAGATCCGACGGCAGGCCAGATATTTTTAGATAACAGTGAGATCATCAGCCTGAAAGGAAAACACCTGCAGGATTTTCGCTCCCGGGTCCAGATGATTTTTCAAGATCCATACCAATCCTTAAACCCGCAACTTTCCATCTACGATACCGTATCCGAGCCGTTAACGATCCACAAGATTGGCAATGCCGAATCCCGCCAGGAGACGGTCCGGGAGGCCATGCACGCTGTCGGGCTTTCACCGCCGGAGGATTTCCTGGCGCGTTTTCCACACCAGATGAGCGGCGGGCAAAGACAGCGCGTGGCAATCGCGCGGGCGGTGGTTTTAAAACCCGGATTTATTGTGGCGGATGAACCGACTTCGATGCTGGATGCCTCCATATCGATTCAGATTTTTAATATTCTGCTCGAATTACGCCAAAAGCTGGACGCCACCCTCCTTTTTATTACCCACAGCCTGGCAGCCGCTCGTTATCTTTGCGATCGTATCGCGGTCGTCTACAGGGGTAATCTGGTCGAGACGGGGTCGGGAGAGGACGTTATCCAGAATCCCAAACATCCTTACACCCAGGCCCTGATTGATGCACTTCCCAAATATGCGCAAGGCGGGATTGTTCAGCGTTATGGAACCCTTCTCAGGGATGAGCGGGAAGCTTCGCAGACGGCGGGTTGCCCCTTTTTCCGTCGCTGCGCCATAGCACACCGTTCTAAATGCAGCCTAGAACGGCCACCCTTAAAGGAAGAAGGCAATGCCCATTCGGTGGCCTGCTTTTATGTCTGACCCTGGGTTGAGCGGTTTTCGCATTCCATCATTATTAAATAGAGCCGACTATGAATAGCAACAAAAGCCTTAGAAAAATTCTTCTGGAGGGGATTTTTTGGCGCATATTATTTATTGAAGCGATCTTACTGGTCTGGTCGCTCGCATATCGGATGATATCGGAAGCTCATTCCGATATCGCTGATTTAGCATGGTATGCGTTACGAATCATCATCCTGATCACCATCATCATTTTTTTTATGATGGTGACATTAAGGAAATTTCTCGATTCAAAAATCATTTCACCCCTCGAGACGATTGTATCGGCAAATCGTCGGCTTGGCAACAAGGGGTCCGGCGGTGAGCAGGTTGAATTGCCGCAGGATGCACCTAAAGAGATTAAAGAAATCGTTACAACGCGTACGAAGATGCTGGCCGATATACTCGAAGTCTCTCAGGAGCGTCTTCGTTTGGCCAATATTATCCGCGATACCTTTGGCCGTTATCTTTCCAGAAAGGTCGTCGATAAAATCCTCGCATCACCGGAGGAGCAACTGATTGGAGGCCGAAAGGAAACCGTTACGATTTTAATGTCGGATCTGCGCGGATTCACCGCTTTATCCGAGAGTCGCGACCCGGAAGAGATGGTGCAGCTTCTCAATCGCTATCTTGAACAGATGTCAAAGGTCATCATCAAACATGACGGGATGATCGATGAATTTATCGGTGATGCCATTCTGACAATTTTTGGGGTACCTGAAAAGCATTCTGATGACCCTGCCCGGGCCGTCGCCTGTGGACTTGAAATGCAGAATGCACTTATGAAATTAAATCGTGAGATCGTAAAAGAGGATTATCCGCCCCTTGAGATGGGCATCGGTATCAACACCGGAACGGTGATTGTGGGTAATATCGGATCTGAATTGCGTGCAAAATACGGCATTGTGGGATCGGCCGTTAATATAGCGGCGCGGATCGAATCCAACACAACCGGCGGACAGGTATTAATCAGCGAGGCCACCTATAATGCAGTCAAAGATCTGGTGGCAGCCGACCCGCCAAAGACCGTTGTCATGAAAGGATTGAAAAAACCGTTGGTCAGTTACCCCGTCACCGCCATCGGCGCACCGTTTGAAGTTAGCTTCAATCCTCCCACTGAAATTGAAAAAGGGGTTGCGATGACCCTCCCCTTTCACTGCTGGGTAGTGGTGGATAAAATCATCACAGAAAAGGCCATGTCCGGCGAGACGCTCATCCTGGACGATAATTTCATCACCGCTTCAGTGGATGATTGGCTTGAACCCCTGTCAGACATAAGGCTGAGATTCGATTTTTGCACCGATGCCCACTGCTTTGAAGATATCTATGCCAAGGTTGTATCGGCCAAAGAGCGCGAAACCAAGCACGAGTATCAACTCCGGATCACGAGCATTAATAAAGAAGACCGGGAAATCCTTGAGAAATGGATCGTGGATGCTTCTTAACATGCGGTTCTACCTCTAGGGGAGAGGAAAAATGCAGTGTCCTAAATGTCAATTTGACAACCCCGAAGGAATAAAGTTCTGCGGAGAATGCGGTTTTAAACTTGAACAGCGCTGCCCTCAATGCGATTTTGCAAATCCGCCCAACTTTAAGTTTTGCGGGGAGTGCGGCCATGATTTGCGAAAACCGGACCCAACGCCCGCCCCGGATGATTCAGCCACCAAGGCTGAAGCGGCCGCCGTTCAGCCGGAGGGCCACACCCCTGATACAGAGCTGCTTGAAGGTGAGCGCAAACATGTCACGGCCATTTTTTCGGACATGTCCGGGTACACGGCCATGTCGGAGCGGCTTGATCCCGAAGAGGTCAAAGAAATTACCGCGCGCATATTCGGGGAGATTTCACAAATCATAGACAAATATGACGGGTTCATTGAAAAATTTATCGGTGACGCCGTCATGGCACTTTTTGGGGTGCCCAAGGCCCATGAAGATGATCCCGTGCGCGCCATAAAGGCCGCAGGTGAAATACACAATGCGGTTAAAGCCATCAGTCCCGAATTTGAAGCCCGGATTGGAAAGCCGCTTGGCATGCATACCGGTATCAATACCGGCCTGGTGGTGACCGGGGTAGTAAATCTGGAGAAAGAGACCCATGGGGTTGCCGGAGATACCATCAATGTGGCGGCCCGGTTGAGCAGTTTTGCTGAGGACCATGAAATCGTTGTGGGGCCGGATACATTCCGCCATGCGGAAGGCTATTTCCGGTTTAAAGCCCTGGAACCGGCCAATCTCAAGGGTAAGGCCGAACCGATTCAGATTTTTAGGGTTTTATCTGCCCGGGAACAACCCGCCACGACGCATCGCCGCCACGGCTTAAGGGCGGATCTGATTGGAAGGGAAGTGGAACTGACCCAACTGGGGGAAGCGGCGGAGACCCTGCGCAACGGTGAGGGCACGATCTTTTCAATCTCCGGTGAAACCGGCGCCGGGAAAACGCGGCTGGTCGAGGAATTCAAGGCCTCCTTAAACCTAAAAGAGATTCAGTGGCTGGACGGACAAGCCTATGCCTATTCGCAAAATACCCCTTATTTTCCTTTAATCGATTTGCTGAATCGCGGATTTCAAATCAAAGAGGGCGATTCGCCTGAAGCGGTTAAAGCAAAAATCGAGACCGGGATAGAATCGGTGGCGCGCCGAACCGATATTATTCCCTTTATCGGAAGTCTCTACAGCCTCAACTATCCTGAAACGGAAGGCGTGAGTCCGGAGTTCTGGAAAACCCGGCTGTATGATGCCATCGGTGTCATTTTTGCCGCCCTGGCACAGAGCGGACCGACCGTCATCTGTCTGGAAGATCTTCACTGGGCCGATACGTCCTTCATGGCGCTTCTGCGTTATGTTTTATTGAAACTCAGATTCCCGGTTATGTTTATCTGCAATTATCGACCCACCTTAAGCCTCTTTAGAAGCCACCAACTCAGCGGGTTGACGGCGTCGTACCACGAAATTCGAATGAAGGACCTCTCGCCTTCGGAGACCCAGGTAATGGTGACGTCACTGCTCAAATCAAAACAGGTTCCGGCGCAGCTGCAAAAATTTGTGCGCGAAAATATCGGGGGGAATCCGTTTTTTGTTGAAGAAGTGATCAGTACCTTAATTGAATCGGAGACGCTTGTGCGCAGAAATGGCGACTGGGATTTAAGCCGGCCGATCAGTGAGGCCGAAATGCCGTCCACTATCCATGGCGTTATTTCCGCCCGCCTGGATCATTTGGAAAGCGAGTCCAAGCGAATCCTGCAGGCGGCTTCGGTCATCGGACGTTCGTTTTTGTATGACATTTTGAAACGCTGCACCGACCTGGAAGCGAAATTAGACCGCAGTTTGACCCGTCTGGAGCGTCTCGATCTGATCCATGCCAAATCACTTCAGCCGGATATGGAGTATGTGTTTAAAAGCGCGCTAACCCAGGAAGTCGTTTATAACGGGCTGCTCAAGAAGGAACGCCAGATCATCCATGAACGAATCGCCATCGTCATGGAAGACCTTTTTCAGGATCGGCTGCCGGAGTTCTGTGAAACCCTGGCTTTCCATTTTAAGCAAGGGCTGTCAGTTTCCAAGGCGGTCGATTATCTTGTGAAAGCGGGAGAAAAAAGCCTCTCGCGCTATGCCGTGGATGAATCGCACCGGTATTTCGAGGAGGCGTTCGCGCTTTTGGCTCATAAGCCGGACCGGACCCAGGCGGAGGCCGGGCTGCTGATCGAAATCCTGATCAAGTGGGCCCTGGTCTTTTACTATCGCGGAGATTTCAAAACACTGGTTGAACTGCTGCAAAGCTATAAAGCGGTAGCCGAATCCCTGGAAGATAAAGAGAGATTTGGGATGTTTTTAGCCTGGCTGGGATTTTCTCTGTACTCGCGGGCGGAACATGTTGATTCGCTTACGTATCTAGACCAGGCGCTGACGATCGGTGAGGAGCTTGAAGATCAGCAGATCATCGGCTATACCTGCGCGTGGCTTGTGTGGACCTGCACCGACCTGGGGCGAATGGAAGAAGCCATTCGTTATGGTGAAAGGGCCCAGAACATTGCAACGCATTTCCCGGAGGACCACTACCTCTTTTTTAAATCCCTGGGAGGAATCGGATTTGCATGTATCCGCAACGGTGATCGACAAGGGGCTGAGAAAGCCGGCAACACGATTCTGGCGTACGGGCAAAAATATTCAAATATCCGCAGCATGGTCCTTGGGCATTGGGTTATCGGGTACAATCACTTTGAGGATAATAATTTTCAGGCTGCCATCGAGCACAACCAAAAGGCCCTGGAGATAGCGGCCGATCCCTTTTATTCACAATTTACAAAACTAATCCTGGGTATGGCTTACGCCCAAAACAGTCAGTTTCAGGAAGCCGGGGAAATGTTAAAAGAGGTTTTAGATTCGAGCCAAAAACTCGGTATCGAACAGTTGGGTACACCCGCTGAGGCCATGCTAGGGTTTGTGATGATTGCACAGGGGCAGATGAATCACGGGTTAAAAATGGTGGAAGACGCGCTGGCCGTTATTACGCAGAATCAAAGGCATGGTATTTATGCTAGATTTATACTGGCTTTAGGAGAGGTTTACTTGCAGATCGTAGATAAATCAGCCCCGATCAGCCTGTCACTCCTGGCTAAAAATATCGGCTTTGTGATGAAAAACGTCCCTTCCGCTGCAAAAAAAGCCGAGGAATATTTCTACGCCACTATTAAGACAGCCGAAGAGATCGGCGCCCACGGTACTTTGGGTCATGCCTACCTCAACCTGGGATTCCTGCATAAGGCCAAGGGCAGGGCCGATCAGGCGCGCAAGTGTATCGCCAAATCCGTTGAGATCCTTGAATCCTGCGGTTCCAAGGTGATTTTGCAGCAGGCCAAAGATGTGTTGGGCGCTTTGGGGTAACCTGACCTCTCACAGAGACCACAAAGAACACAGAGCCTTGATCTGGATTGCTGAGAGGGCAATCCAGATCAAACTTCTGTCCAGCTATCGCTGGAGGTTTACCCCGTCAGGGGTTGAGGATTGGTCTGATTTTTCCGCTCAAAAAATCAGA
>CAZNFS010000048.1:0-18417 GCA_964572695.1 uncultured Desulfobacteraceae bacterium | reverse complement strand
TTTAAAGTATTATCCATCTTCCCCTATTTAACAACAACTAAATTGGAGATGATCCGGAAATGTTATTGCCCTTCACTCCGGTTTCAGGGAATTCTGGTTTGGCTGGCGGGTGGGTAAAATTTTCTCCGATGGGAACGCACTTAAATCATTTTGTCGTGGCCTGAGGCCGCCAATCGATCCGGTGAAACTCGGTTGTGAGCAGGAAATCCGCCTATGGCTTAAAGGGAGGGAGCGAAGACCGGGGAGGATTCCGGAATTTGAACTTACAATGGTGGACATCGAAAGCGAGGCCGGAGATCAATCAATCGTGCTGAAGCTCGATTTTGAAAGCAAACTGGTCGCTTTCCGTAAAGGCTTCATCCGGTGGTTGGGGAAATGCGGGTTTCCTTTTCCGGAAAATCAAATGGAGAAAGTCCTGTGGCCGGAGGGCGCTTCAAGCGCGGGGTTTGATTGCCTGGGCCGGGCACAGGAGGCTTTTTACATTTATTCTGCCTGGGGGAAATCGGCGCTTGATCTCGACCTGTTTGAAAAGACTGTTAGGGTTATGCCCGAATCCTACATGGCTCACAATCTCAAGGCCTGGGCCCATTACCGGCATAATGACTACGGTTCCGCCCGCAAATCATTTCAACGGGCAATCGAAATAAACCCACACGGTGTGGGCGCCATGGGCGGGCTTATCTGGTGTGCGGTGTATACCGGTGACAGCCAGACGGCCTACAGCTGGACGGATGTAAAATCTGAGCTTTTGGGACAAAACAAGGAAGCGGCCAAAGAAAAAACGGCCCGGCTTATAGATAAATATGGAAGCCCGCAGTGAGCCAAACTCTAAACGAGCGTAAATAAAATGAAAAACCAGCTGATCCGTGCCATTTTTAGTACCCGCATGTTGATCTGTATATTTAACGGTTTTACGGCCGGCATGCCGCTATTTTTTATTTACCACCTCATTCCGGCCTGGTTACGTTCCGAACATGTGGATTTGAAAACCATCGGTTTGTTCTCCCTGGTGGGCATCCCATACACTTGGAAATTCTTGTGGTCTCCTGCCATGGATCGTTATACGCCCCCATTTTTAGGGCGAAGGCGCGGGTGGATGCTGGTCACCCAGGTGGCCCTATTCATTTCCATGTGTTCCCTGGGTGCCTTTAATCCCGCTGAAAATATTTGGTATATTTGCTATCTGGCGGTGGCCATCGCTTTTTTCTCCGCTAGTCAGGATATTGTTTTAGATGCCTACCGCCGGGAATTATTGCCTGACAGCGAGTTGGGGTTGGGAAATTCTATGTACGTGAACGGTTATCGGGCTGCGGTATTTATCCCTGGGGGATTGGGGTTGATATTAGCCGACCACATTTCCTGGCCCATGGTACATGTGGCCATTGCCAGTTTCATGTTTGTCGGAATTGTTAAGACCCTGGTTATTTCCGAGGCGGTCAAAAAAATTGATTCGCCAAAAACCATTTCAGAAGCGGTGGTGAAACCTTTTAAGGATTTCTTTGGCAGAGAGGGTGGTATCAAGCAAGGGGTTTTGATTTTAGCCTTTTTATTTCTGTACAAAATTGGCGATAACATGGCCACGGCGCTGTCCACCCCCTTTTATCTGGACTTGGGATTTTCCAAAACCGTCATTGGGTCTATGGTGAAATTGGTGAATTTTTGGGCCATGATTTTGGGATCTTTTTTGGGGGGGGCATTCATTTATAAGCAGGGCATTAACAAATCTCTCTGGTGTTTTGGTGTGGTGCAGATGATCTCCATTCTTGGATTTGCCCTATTGGCCGAAGTGGGTGACAATACCTTTCTTTTAGGTGGGGTCATTGCCTTTGAGTATCTTGGGGTGGGGCTGGGGACGGCGGCTCTGGTTGCATTTATGTCTCGCGCTACCAGTAAAAATTTTACCGCCACCCAATTTGCCCTTTTTTCCAGCCTGGTGGCGCTTCCCAGGACATTTGCCAATGCCATCACCGGGTTTCTGATTGAAGGGGTGAAAAGCACCGATGGTGTCTATTACAGCCTCTTTGGAGCGTGGAGTGGCATGGGGTACACATATTTTTTCATCTTTTGCACCGCCTGCGCCATCCCTGGAATAATACTTCTGAAATGGGTGGCACCCTGGTCGGCCCCGGTTGAAAATAAGTGAGAATGGGATCTCACCCTTAATGGAGGAGATGATGCGCGAACTACAATTTCGTTCTGCTAAACAACTTGCTGCAATGATTCGCCGGAAAAAGATTGGTTGTTTGGAGTTGCTTGACTTTTATCTGGAACGAATCGAACGGCATAACCCCAAAATCAATGCGATCATTTTTATGGACGTCAAAGCGGCCCGCAAACGCGCGAAGGCTGCCGATAAAGCGCTTCTGAAAGGTGAAGTATGGGGCCCGCTGCATGGGGTGCCCATGACAATCAAGGACTCTTATGATGTGGTGGGTATGACGTCAACCTGGGGTATTCCGCAACACAAGAACAACTATCCCCAGCAAAATGCGATTGCAGTGGATCGATTCCTGAAAGCGGGTGCGGTACTTTTCGGGAAAACTAACGTACCGCTCTATCTTGCGGACTGGCAGACCTTCAATGAAATTTACGGAACGACGAATAACCCCTGGGACGTAACGCGTGTGCCCGGCGGCTCTTCAGGCGGGTCTGCAGCAGCGCTTGCCGCCGGACTAACCGGACTTGAGGCGGGAAGCGACATTGGCGCTTCGATTCGCAATCCGGCGCACTACTGCGGCGTGTATGGGCACAAACCGACCTATGGGATTATTTCGCCCCGCGGGCAGGCGCTCCCCGGAGTCGTTGCAGCCACCGATATTTCAGCCGTTGGTCCAATGGCACGCAGTGCCACTGATCTGATCATGGCCTTGGATGTGATGGCAGGACCGGATGATATCGATGGCGCCGGCTGGCAGCTGAGGCTGCAAAAGCCAAAGAAAAAGGCTCTGCGCGACTACAAAGTCGCCGTCATCTACACCGACCCGGAAGCCGAAGTGGATGACCCGGTGCAGGAGAGGCTTCGGGCCGTAACCGAATTCCTTGTGAAAAATAAGGTGAAAGTCAAAGAGAACGCGAGGCCCGAGATTGATTCGCACGAGGCATACCGCAACTATATTAAACTGCTGCGCGGGGCCACATCGGGCCGGCTTACATCGGAAGCGTTTCAGAAGAATTTGGCAGTATTAAAATCGATCGATACCAGGGATGAGAGCTATCCGGCGCAAATGATTCGGGCACAGGCCATGTATCACAAAGAGTGGCTCAAGTTAAACGAAATGCGCCATAGGATGCGGCTTGCATGGGCGGCCTTTTTTCGTGATTATGACTTGCTCTTATGCCCTGCTGCAGCTACCACGGCATTCCAACACAATCAGCAGGGCGAGCGCTGGGAACGCATGGTTATGGTTAACGGCAAACCGCAGCCATCGACGACCCAAATGTTCTGGGCCGGATACTCATGCAACTTCTATCTGCCATCTACTGTGGCGCCGGCCGGATTTGCCGCTGATGGTTTGCCGGTTGGGGTACAGATCGTCGGGCCGCAATACGGGGATCACCTGTGCCTGCACTTTGCACGCTGCCTTGAACGTGAATTTCAAAGCTTCGTCCCGCCACCGGGATACGAGTAATTTGAGGGCGATCAGATTTGCGGGAAGACACTGATGAAGAAAAGCGCCTATAGCACTAAAGCAGCCGATACGAGTTCCACGATGCTTTTTATCTCTATTCCCAAATCATAGGCTTTGTTCAGATCCCGTATTTGGGTCATACAATTAAAACAGTTTGTCGCAACAATCTTGGCCCCTGTGCGCCGGATTTGCTCGGCTTTGACTTTGCCCATCTCAATACGGATCCGGCCGTATTCGGCCGTTGAACCCAGTCCCCCCCCGCCCCCGCAGCAGAAGTTGCGCGCTCCGTGGGGCTCCATCTCCACAAAATCGTCGCTTAAAGCCTTCAATACTTTCCGGGGTGGCTGGATGACGCCGCCGCGCCGCCCGATATTGCAGGGATCGTGATAAGTAATGGGGCCCTTAAATTGATTTATGGTTACCTCCAGGCGCCCCTCTTTCAGGTATCGCTCGATAAGCTCGACAATCGAATATATCCCGAAGTCAAAACGACGCCCCATATGCTTTTCTGCTTCCCAGCGCATGACACGATAGCCGTGGCCGCAGGGGGCCATGGCGATGCTGTCGGCCTGCAACTGATCGCGGGCGCGGAGCATGCGCTGCGCGATCTGCATCATATTCCTTATGCTGCCTTGATAGTAGGCGTAATTGACCGTGTCGAAGTCATAGGAGGAAATCGTGTAGTCCTCTTTTGCAGCGTGGAAGATTTTTATGCCGTCCATCAGTAAAAAAGGAAGATCCCTGGCCTCCAGGGGATGAGGGATGTACAAAACCGCGGCCCCCTTTTTATCGATAGGGATGTTGAAGTTCTCATCCCCCAAATCATCTGCCATTTCTTCGGCCGTCCATTGGATATTTTCGATAAAATCTTCAGTGGATAGCCCGAGGTAATTGCCGATTTCAATGGCCGACTGGACCGGTTTTATGAGCCCGGACGGCAAACGCCCGATACGGCACAGCAGGTTGCGGGCCAATGCCATAATCTCGCCGTTGTTGATCCCCATGGGGCAGGTGAGGGCACATTTGCCGCACAGGGTGCATTGTTCAAAAGCGGCCTTGAAAAGCGCATCCATTTCGCCGGGATCAATTGATGAAGCCGAAGACTGCAGAGAGAGACCGGTCTTGAGAGGATTTAAGTATTTGGTCAAAAGGCGGGCCAGTTTTTCGGCCTTGGCCATGGGTATAAGGTCTAAGTCGTTGCTGGCATGGCAATAATGGCAAGCATCGGCACACAATCCGCAGCGGACACAGGCGTTGAGCATATACAAGAGGCGTCGGGTTAGGTTGGATGAAAGCGCCGCCCGTATTTGAGCAAGGTGCTGCTCAGGCGCGACAGGGCAACTACCTTCCGGTAGGGATTCCCCCGTTATCGGCTTTGGATCCGGGGCGTCTGAAGATTCCACTTCCATTTTTTAACTCCTGGCCGCTTTAAACGGATACCCATCCAATGTAGATGGGACTTTTTACGACGCCATCAATGTTTGCGGTGACAACCACCGCAGGTGGTCGGTCCGGCGGCAAGGGACACTTTTAGCTGCTGCCTGTGGCAAACGGTACAACTGCCGTGGTAGGCCTGACGCAAAGCCCGTTTGTGCGCCTGGCGTTGAGCGTTGTGACATTCCATACAGGGCTGTTCCTCATCGGGACGGTAAATCAGCTGGCCCAGGCTTGCGTCGTATTCGTGATGGCAGACACCGCAGGCTTTATCTCCCAGCGAGTCTTCATGTACTGCATGGGGAAAATCCACCGGTGGTCGCCTGAGGACCCCGAAGGTTTCGACGGCCGCCAGACGGTAGACATCCTCCTGGGCCCGGACCGTTATGCAACCCGGCCCGGCAATTAGCGCCAGCATTAAAAATATAAAGAAAATGAAACCACCCGTGCCCATCGGCTGCGTCTTGTCATATATGATCATTTGGCGCATCTTCCCGTTTATAAACCCCTTTTCTGCATCGTTGCTGCTACCAGTCCGACCCTTTGATCATCGGTCCGAACTCACTCCCCAGAGATGCCCGGGTAAAGAAAAACAGTATCATATGCATCAGGCGTGAAAAGGGAAATACGATTAACAAAATGTTCCCGCTGATCACATGTACAACCAGCAGGGGATGATAAAACCCCAGTTGGTGATATGCCAGAAAGGCGCTCAAAAAACAGATCAAAATCAAGATTAGAAGCAGTATATCAGTCGGCCGGGTCACTTTCCTGATCTGAGGTACGCTTAAACGGCGAAATAAAAAAAAGAGGGTGGCCAGGACGACTATCAGGGTCATTGCATCGGCCAATGCGTCGGGCAAGCTCCACCATTCAACCTGCCAGGATTCATAGAGTAAAACGCTGTGCGCAACCAAAAACAGCGGCGTGATGAAGACCCCCAGGTGAAAGAAAAACGTAATCAAGGTAAAGGCGGGTCGACGTCGCATATAGACAGCCCCAAAAGGAACGAGGCCGTGCAGAACGGCACGCAGGCTGTCTTTGGCAGCGGTTGAGCGCGATATGACTTTGGTGCCCGCACCCCGGGCCAAAATCCATCCCAGGCGCAGAAAAATTCCTGCCCCAAATACAATCAGCGCCAAGGCGGTCATGGGCCCGCGCGCTATCTCATACAGATCCATTTGTTGCCCTACCTAGTGCCCAACCAAAATTAGAAATTAATGCCCCCCTTTTTAAGGGTCCCATTCCAGTGGCGATCCGAAGGCAGGTTGCCAAACGAGTTCTATCCCCTTTCACACTTGCCGTATTTGCCCTTGAAGGATCGGCCGTCGGAAGAAAATCTCATAACAAAAGGGCCGCTCCACCGGTTTCCCGGTCCGCAGATATGCTTGTCATCGGTTTCGGACCACCACCCTTGAATCGTATTTCCCACAATGGTACCGGTGATTTTGCCGCCGGCATAATCATAGGTTCCGTTGAAGTGATTGTGGAGGCATTCGTCATCAATCAACTCTTTTTTTTGTCGGCTTTGGCATAAGCAGCCAACCCTGTGAGTACCTTTTTGCGCCATGCTTCGGTAAATTCCGGTGTCCACTCATAGAATCCCCTGCCCGTTTTGGCGCCCAATTCATTATTGGCCACCTTTTCAAGCAGCAGCGGGTAGGATTGGTTGGATGTGTCCATATCCGGAAGGATGTATTTTTCACATTGAACCGTTAAATCATACCCGTCAATATATTCATAAAGCTCAAAAGGTCCGACCATGCCCAGGCGCCGGCCGAAGCTCTTTTTTACGGCCAGATCCACATCCTGAGGAGTGGCGATGCCGCGCTGAACAATATTGAATGCTTCACGCAACAATACCAGCTGAAGCCTATTGACAATAAAGCCTAAGGCTTCCTTGCGGCAAATAATGGGGCTTTTCCCCATCCCCTTCATCAGATTAAAGATTGCATCTGCGGCGGCATCCGATGTTTCTTTGCCACGGACAATTTCAACCAAAGGCATTAAATATGGCGGATTAAAATAGTGGGCGACCAAAAAACGATCCGGTCTTTGGGTCGCTGCTGCAAGCGTGGTCGGCAGAAGACTGGAGGTGTTACTGGCAAAAAGAGTGCGTTCCGGACAAATGGAGTCCAGCCTGGAAAACAGTTTTTCCTTAACCTCCAGTACTTCCACGATGGCCTCGATGATAAGATCCGCATCCGAACCCGCCTGTGACAGTTCGGTGGTCGTTTGCAATCGGCCCATAGCCGGCCCAACAGTGGCTTTTGAAATGATCTCCCATTGCGCCAATTCATTTAGACTACGCTCGATTTTTTGCATGGCCTGATTAAGCCGTTGCGCGGATCTTCCACAAAGAATCACCTCGTATCCGGCTGCCGCAAATTCCTGGGCAATTGCATGACCCATCATGCCTGGACCGATGACAGAAATTTTGTTTATGGCGTTTGTCTGCATTTTGTTTTCCTTTTTGAGATTGGCTGTGATTGACTTATTTCTAATCGCTTTGGCTCAATTATGGTTTCAGATAACCGTTATGATTTGGTACCGGTGCAGGGTTGCGTTGTTGCTTTATTACTTGTATGGATTAGTATTTCAACTCTAAAAGGGCGCTTAATGCAGAAGCGGTCTCAAACCTTCAATAGGGGACGGCCAATTAAGGAGCCCGAAAACTCCATTTATGCTCTAATTGCTTAAGAAAGGAAAGTATCATGTCAAGCGAGAAGAAAGACCATGTCATGGGTTTTTTTCTAAACCAGGAGCTTCCCTCCATTGTGCGCGCGGAAGGGGTATATCTCTACGACGACCAGGGTCAGCGCATTATAGACGCCAGCGGCGGTGCCATTGTCTGCAGTCTGGGGCACGGCCTTGAGGAGTTGGCGGACGTTGTGGCCAGACAGATGAAAAAGACAACCTATGTATTCAGACGCGCATTCCGCACACCCGAGCTCGAAGAAGCCGCCACCCGGCTTTGTGAAACGACCAACTGGGAATTGGACCGGGTCTTCTTTGTCTCCGGCGGTTCCGAGGCGACTGAAACCGCCGTCAAAATAGCGCGGAAATACCATATCGACAAAGGCAATCCAAGCAAGTACAAAGTCATCTCACGCTGGCAAAGCTATCACGGTGCGACAATGGGAGCGGCATCCTGGTCCGGTTTCACCTCGCGGCGGGCTGATTTTACCCCCTACCTGAAAGACTTCGTGCACCTGCCGCCGACCTACTGTTATCGCTGCTGGTACGGGAAGACGCCCGATTCCTGCGATCAGGCTTGCGCCGATGCGTTGGAAAACGAAATTCTTTGCCTGGGCCCTGACACGGTTTCGGCCTATATTGCAGAGACTTTTTCAGGCCATTCGCTGGCAGCGGCCTCGCCACCGGATGGGCATTTCAAACGCATCAGAGAAATCTGTGATCAGTACGATGTGGTGATGATACTGGATGAAGTGATGTGCGGGGTCGGACGTACCGGCAAATGGTACGGCTATCAGCACCACGGTGTCACACCCGATATCGTCGCCTCGGCCAAAGGTCTGAGCGCCGGCTATTATCCTATCGGCGCTGCCATGGTGGTGCCAAAGATTTTTAACGTCATTGCCGGCAAATCCGGTATTTTCGGTTCAGGACATACCTACGGCGGAAACCCGGTGGCGGCGGCGGTGGTCAGCTGGGTCGTTGATTATTTAAAAGAACATAATCTGGTGGAACGCTGTGCGGCCATGGGTGAGTATTTGGCAGAACGTTTGGAAACATTGTATTCGCACCCAACGGTAGGTGACATCCGGGGCAAAGGTCTGCAGCAGGGAGTCGAATTTGTAAAGAACAAAGAGACCAAAGAAACGCTTGATCCGGATTTGCACATGTCTATGCAGATCCAGGAAGAGGCTTTGCATCGGGGCGCGCATATCGAATCCTCCTCTGGTTGTAATCGGGGCCAAGCCGGGGATTTAATCCTGCTCGGACCGCCTTTTATTATTACCAGAGAACAAATTGATGAGATTGTGGATATCCTCGACCAATCCCTATCCGCGGTGGAAAAGAGAATCGGATACTGAGGGGAAAATGGCAGCGAATGCACATAATTTAATTGTATAGGAATTTTCTTTTTAGACACGGATTACACGGATGGCCACGGATTGGGTTTTTATATTGTTTGAGCAATGGTATAATTGTTCAAACAATGCTTCCATTTCATAAATGCTGCCGCATTTATGAAATAAAGGGCAGTGTAATCCGTGTCAAAAGTTAATTAAGTTCGCCCGGAGGGCGTTATATTCAACGGAGGGAATGATGAGTGATTATGAAACCATATCGGTGGCGGAGTCGGGTGAGATTATTACGGTCACCCTGAATCGACCCAAATTAAACCTTTTCAATGGGCAGATGATCGAAGAACTGATCAGGGTGTGGCATTCATTACGCAACGATACATCGATCCGATTCGTAATCCTGGCTGCACAGGGAAAACATTTTTCCGCCGGTGCCGATCTGGGGGCAATTGGAGGCGATGATTTTGCACCGCAGGATGCCCGCATCCATCAGCTTGCGGGGCATGAAATGATGCGCAGCCTGGAGTGTCTGGAGCAGGTAACGGTTGCCGCTCTGCAGGGCATTGTTTGCGGTGCCGGCATGGCGCTGGCACAGGCGTGCGATTTCCGGATCATGACTGAAGACAGCACCTATGTGGTGCCGGAGACAAATATCGGCACTTACTACACCTGGGGCTCCACACCAAGGTTGGTAAGGATGGTGGGCGCATCAAAGGCCATGGAGATTATAATGACCTGTGATCCCATATCGGCACAAGAGGCCTTTCGGCTCAACCTGGCCAACAAAGTCGTGTCGAACGACTCCTTAATGGCGGCAACACATGAATTTGTTGCTAAAATTGCCTCCAAAAGCCCAACCTGCATCAGGATCACTAAAAAAATAGCTCTGGGCGCTTCCATGGAGGGATTCGGCAATATGTTTATCTGTGAACCCGAACTCATGCAATCGGTTGTGTACACCGGTGAAACAAAGGAAGGCATCGAAGCTTTCATGCAAAAAAGGGAGCCGAAGTTCGGCGGCGAAAATTAAGATAGTTGAATTCGCAACCTTTTTCGAGTTTTGCAGCGACAGGATAGGTATGGTTGACAGGCCAGCTATGGATTGGTAAAAAAATCCGTATTTCCTTCTTTAACCCGTTTACAGGTATTCGTTATGAAAAAAACCGATCAGGCTTTTTTACCTTCCGTCCTGCTTGAATATGAGGCGGGAGAACTGATTATAAAAGAGGGTGACTATGGTGTTTCAATTTACCATGTCATTGAGGGGAAAGTAGAGGTTTTTACCAAATCTGAAGGAAAGGAAATATCGATCAGTATCCTTGGACCGGGTGAGATTATCGGTGAAATGAGTTTCCTGACCGGATACAAATCACAGCGCTCCGCCTCTGTGAAGACAGTTGTAAAGTCGATCCTGGAAGCCTGGCATCCATCCAGAATTGTAAAAGAGTTTGAAGCGATGCCATTTGTTGTTAGATATATTGCCAACCAGACGGTAAATCATCTCACACGCCTGGATCGAATGATATCGTCATTCAAGCAAAAGGACACCCTCCAAAAAGAAAGAAAACCGGCCCAGTCACGGCCTCCCACAGCCCAGCTTAAAAGGGCTATCAGAAAAGATTTGATTTCGGACTGTCTCTACCGGCCGATTGACAGTTCTGAAAACGTGCGACTTTGGGGTCGTATTAAAAATATCAGTAAAGGCGGGTTGAGGCTGGATATCCTGAAAATGAACGCCCTTGATTACAGCCATGCCCTCAACGATGAATTTAAAGCGACCGTTTTCCTAAAAAATGAAAAGCAGATTGATGTTCACGTGAAAATCGTCAATACTAGAATCCTTGAAGATAAACGAACGATGTCCATTGGGTTGCAGACAATTAAAGTCGGCCGAAATTCGATAAAAGATCTCGGTTTTTTGTTAATGGGTAAGGCCATATGACGATCGATACGCGATTACTTGATTATATCGTAAGCGAAGAGAGTTATCCGGATAAGGCGGTTATAATCGCAGAGGGTTCCCACAACGAGGGGGTCTATCTGATCATCGAAGGCCGGATCAAGGTTAAGAAAAAAAACCCCAAAGGCATACTCACTCTCGCAACACTGGAGGAAGGTGCCGTATTTGGCGAATTGATCTTTCTGCAGATGACCAAACATCCTCGCACCGCGGCTGTCGTAGCCGACGGCCCCGTGAGGGTGGGATTGCTGAATAGGGAACTTCTGGATAAAGAATATCACTCTGTTTCGCCCCTTCTTAAAGAGCTCATTTCAACCCTCGCCCGCAGGGTTCATGATTCGACCAAGCAATTGGTCTCCATGTCCTTGAGCACTAAATGAGCAAAGGCCCATGTCACCCTTTTGGTTTGGAATTTGGGTCAGTCATGTTTTTTCCCTTCATAGGCATTGATGAAGGGGGCTGATAGCTTAAATATGGCCAGGGGCAGGGAGCTGGTAAAATGAGAATTTGCGGCTTTCTCACCGGGCACAAAGGCATTGACCACGCCAAAAAATCGATCTCCTATAAAAAAAACAAAGGTGGCGGTCCGGTTAATCACTTTTGAAGAAATGAGATTACCCCATTGATCAAAGGTTTCCCAGCGGTTGTCGCCTGAACCGGTTTTCCCGCCTACCGGAATATTGGTGCCATCTGAACCTGAAATCGAATTTCTTGCCCGAACAGCAGTCCCAGCTTCCACGGCATGCAGTAAAATCTTTTGAAGTGCTTTGGTGACAACCGGGTGCATAATTCTTTTCCCGGAAGAAGGGGCAATTTGAAATACGGTTTCATAAGGAGTGGCATGGCCCAAGTGAAGGGTTTCGACATTATAATTGCCCCTCTGAACCCCATTGTTTAAAATGATGCCCATCAATTCCGCCAAAGCAGATGGTCGATCTCCTGAACTTCCGAGGGCCGTGGCCAGGGAGGGAACGATATGTTTAAAGGGAAAACCCATCTTTTGCCAATAAGGTGTCATGCGCTGAAAAGCTTCTTTTTCAAATTGAATCAACAGGTTGCTGTTCTGGACGGTGCGGTTTTCTGCTTTCACCAGCCATTTTGAGGTGAGTTGACGCACGCGCTCGCTTTTTTTAACGATCTCGTGCCATGATATGTTAGGATTTTGGTTGATTTGACCGGCGCACCATAGCTCGATAGGATGTTTGTTTAATAAATAGGCATAGTCTTTGATCTTCCAGTTGGATACATCGTATTTCTTGATAAGGTGTTCAATCCCTGTTTGAGAAATCTCGATATCGTGTCGGCGCAACCATTTTCTTAACTGGCTTTCATCGGGATCCGTTGCCCACGCGTAAAACAGAACTGCCATCTGTTCAGCCAGGTCTTTTTCTTTTGAGACCAAACGGTTGATGATTTCATCACCGGATAAATCTTGCAAGGTCCGATAGTGGTATAACAAAAGATCAACCGCCTTTGCGGTCGCAATTTTTTGGAGGAGCCGCAAACGATCGGGATGATTGCGTTGGTTCAGGATCAGGCTTTCATTGTACGGCAAGCGCTTGCGATGAAAATCGACGATATCCCGCAGTAAGCGAACAAAGACCAGATTCACGGATCGAGTTGTCGCCTCGCGAACGGATACCGTGTGGTTATCGTCTCTGGAATCGAAGTTTTTAAATCGGTGAACTCCACCGCCGGTAAAAAATTGTTCTTCAGGATTTGCCGAATAGGTCCGGTTGAGGGCCAGATTAACAAGGCGCTTCAGGCTTATGTTAGGATTTCGAATCAAGATTTTGGCGACCCATTTGGTAATGGGATCTTTGGCAGCTTTATATTTGGTTCTTAAATGAAATTTATTGAGCGGGGATAGCGTGTCAAATAGAATTGAGACGATTTCAAGGTAATGGGCCAAAGTTCGCAGTTTGGCCGTGCTGCCCAACTCAAGCTTCATGCCTGCATTCATATCAAAAGGCACGTCCTGGTTATCAATCTGGATTCGCAGGGCGTTTCCCAGCGGTGTTCGTTCATACAATAAATAGCTATAATTGATATTCTGAATATCATTCCGTGAAAGGAGCCGGGAGCCCAAAAGGCCTTTTCTACGCACAAATCCGGGCTGTTTCAATTTTTCAAACAATTCTGCAATTTGCTTTTGGAGCGTTCCATCTATGCTTGATTGCACCCTTAAATGAAGACGATTGAGATCGTAAATTCTATCTATATCAAGTAATTTCAAGAGGCTAAGCCGAATCGTATTTGACGCTTTACGCATGGCCGGTGAGATGTGAAACGATGGATGCTTTCCTCTTGAAAAGGATACGGGGGTTCTGGAAACCAGCGTTGCAAATTGGGGATCGATGAGCTTTTTGTTTTCCATGATATGGAGGTAATTAAGAGTGCGCTTTTCTAAGGCGGCCGGATTTTTGATCAGATAATATGAAGGGGCTCGAACCGCGCAAAAGAGCATGAGGATTTGCCGATAGAGTTCAGCCTTTTTGGGATTGTTGGTAATTGTCGCCAGATCCTGCGCGGCGGTTTGAACATCCACGTTAAACCAGGCATTCAGGCCTTCGCCCAGCCCATAAATCTCTCCATACGAAGGTACCGCCGCCAAAGGCATGGTATTAATGTAATCCAACATGATTTTTTTTCTTGCCGGTCGGGTATCCGAACCTTCTTGATATACTTTCAAACTGGCAGCCACGATTTGACGCAATTTGTCCAGCGGTGATAATGTTTTTCCGTCGGAAGAATATCTATATTTCTCAAGCTGGGTGGCCAGCGTGCTGCCACCTTCGACCTGGATTGGAAACCCCATTTTACTGGCGCCATATAAAAAGCAGGCCTTTAGAAATCGACTCCAGTTTATAACGGGATTGTTGCGCGTATCAATCTGGCGATCAAGCCCACGATCCTCGATAAATAATAGAGTGTTAGTAATTAGGGGCGGGATTTCTTCAATATCATTGAAAAGCTGGTCCCTGGAAATGGCGTCATATATGATTGTGCCGTTGGCGTCGGTTATTACTAAACCCGTTCTATAGGGTTCGGGATAGGGCGGTGTGATACCTAACTTGGCAATCCACGACATTTGGGGTGAAAACCGGGCTTGTTTAATGATTTTATAACCGTGCGTCTTTAACCTGTCTTCAAATTTCAGGATTTGGGAATAGCCGCGACGGGTGTTAAAGGGCCCCGATTGAGGGAAAACAATACTCGGACTCGGGCCCGCTTCCACCTGATACGAAGAATGGGAGGCGATATAAGAAAATAGCCGGGATTGTAAATGGGATGTATGAATTTCATAGATAACGGCAATGATTAAGCAAATGGTAAAAATGGAAAAGAATGTACGCAACCAGCGGAATTGGGATGCTTGTCTGCGCCGCCTCTTTATAATTTCTTTTGTTGAACGTTGGCTCATGGTTTTAAAGGCTCAATCCGTTCAAAGAATGCCCCGAATCCTCAACTATATAATCGATTAACCACCACTCCCTCCCGGGGTTGTATGCTGATTTATCGATTATGTATCAGAGGGATGAATCCGGGTCAAAATAAGAATGATGGCGTCGTAAAAAGTCCCATCTACTGCGTTGTAATATTTTTTCAGATACTCGGCATACTACATGTATGGCCTCGTTCCTGAAAAAACACTACGCCTTGTATATGAACCTTTTTACTTAGCCAACTATTTTTGAATTCGCGACTTACGAGATCATCAAGAATGGTCTAAATATTTCTAATACCACCGAATTAGGGGGTGGACTCTTTTCTTTTAGGGCAAAAAATGGTTGACAGTGAATTTATTTGCTGGGGGGAATGACCAGCTAAAAAAATTTATCCTTAAAATTGTATATACAAATTGGAGGTGCTTGCATGAGATTGGCAGATCACCCGACTGTTCGAGCATACAAAGAAGGAAAGATTGATTCACCAAAGCCACGCGCGATCCTGGAATCGGCCCAATTAAAGCAAATGGCCCTGAGCGCTGGGGCGGATGATGCCGGATTTATCGATCTTTCGCGGGACGTCATGGCGGATTACCGACAGGACCTCCTGGATGCCATGCCGGACGCCCAAAGCGTCATGGTGTTGGTCTTTCGTGTGAACCAAAACCACCTCAAAAGCTTGACTCACTCCGTTGCCGATTATGAATTCAAACAGATTTGGACGGAAGCCAATCACATCGCCAGACAGCTGGTAAGCCAACTCCGGCGAACCGCGATCAAGGCCATGAATATGCCGGCGGGGTTCCCCTATGAAGCGACCCGTTGGCCCGGGAAGATGTGGCTGACATGCGATAAGGTGTTTGCCGTTGAGGCGGGTCTGGGCCAAATGGGGTATAATCGGCTCGTCCTTCACCCAACGTACGGGGCCGGCGTCATTTTGGGATCAATACTGCTGGCAGGTACCTGTGACCAATATGGCCGGCCCCTGGATTTCAATCCTTGTATTGAATGCGGTCTGTGTTTGAAGGTGTGCCCGGTGGGAGCTGTTAAAAAGACGGACGGTTTCGATTTTATGGCCTGCTACTCCCATAACTACCGCGAACGGCTGGGTGGATTCCAGAATTGGGTGGAGCAGGTGGCGGACAGCAATGGCCATGCCGATTACCGCCGCAGGGTCAGCGACCAGGAAACCATTTCCATGTGGCAACACCTTGCCATCGGTGCCCAGACCCGTTGCGACCGTTGTATGGCGGTTTGTCCGGCCGGAGAATCAGCCATCGGCGAATACCTGGATGACCGCAAAGCGTATGCCAACCAATATGTGAAAAAGTTCCGGGACCTGGCCGAAACCATCTACGTGGTGAAGGGGTCAGATGCCGAACAACATGTTCAATCGAATTTCTCTGCGAAACAGGTTAAACATATTTCCAATGGCATTCGTCCCATATCAGCAGCGATGTTTTTAGAAAGTCTGCCCCTGGTCTTCCAGCCGGGTCAATCAGAAGACCTAAATGCGGTTTACCATTTTACTTTTACCGGAGATGAAAACCTGGAGGGAACGGTTACCATACGAGATAAATCGCTGGCCGTGCAGGAGGGTCTTGAGGGCAAATCCGATTTGCATATAACCGCGGACAGTCAAACCTGGATTAAATTTTTGGCTAAAGAAACCAATCTTTTAAAAGTCCTGCTGACCCGTAAGATCAAAATCAAAGGGCCCCCAAATTGATGATGGCGTTCGCCAAGTGTTTTCCGTCTTAACCGGATATCAGATTGTTTTACGATGCGGAATCGGCTTGTGGTTCATCAGGCGTAAATGGGCACTAATCGATGAACTTAGATGATGCTGGCGAAATACGAGATATTGAACTGCTCAAAGCATCTCTGCTTGACCTCTAATACCCGATCCCGTATGGTTCCGATCGGATTTTGCGATATTCAAAAGCGTTATCTTATGAATTATCGGTTAAAACCGGTTAGTAAACAGACAAAAAAAGACAACGGAGCATTCTTAATACTATGAAACGATCAATTATCAAGAGCACCGGCAGGTATGTGCCCGATAGACATGTCACCAACGATGAGTTAGCCGGATTGATGGACACATCAAATGAATGGATTGTGCAGCGCACAGGTATCGAAGCCAGGTACTGGGTCAGGGAAGGTGATGATGTCGGAACATCGGATCTTGCGTATGAGGCTTCAATTATCGCATTGGAAAGAGCGGGCTGGAATCCGGAGGAACTCGATTTAATAGTATTTGCAACCATGACACCCGACGTGAACATACCGGGTTCGGGGGCATTTCTGCAAAACCGACTGGGTGCGAAAAGGGTACCCGCTCTCGATATCCGTCAGCAATGCACCGGGTTTCTGCACGGACTGGAGATCTGCGATGCCTATATCAGGGGCGAAAAAGCACAGAGGATCCTTTTGGTGGGTGCTGAATTTCAAAGCCGCTACCTGGAGTTGACAACTGAAAACCGTGATACAGCCGTGATTTTTGCCGATGGTGCCGGTGTTGTTTGCCTTGAAGCTGTTGAAACCAAGGAAGAAGTTGGAATCATAGCATCGATTCTCCATGCTGAGGGAAAATATTCAGGGGCATTGCGCGCTGGATTGCCGGCTCGAAAATCCGGAAAGGCAATTAGTCCCACCGTAATAAAAAACAATGAGCATTTTCCATATATGGATGGAAGGACAGTATTCAAACTGGCTGTGACCCTCCTGCCAAAGGTTACAGGGGAGCTGCTGGCAAAAGCAAACCTGAAAATTGAAGACCTGAAGATGATTATTCCCCATCAGGCGAATCTGAGAATAAACGAAGCTTTCAGGGAACGGATGAATATCCCGGAAGAAAAAATGTATAACAATATTCAACGCTATGGCAATACAACCGCGGCAACCATTCCGATTGCACTTGACGAACTCATGGAAAAAAACATGCTCAAACCAAATGACACCATCATGCTAATCGGTTTGGGAGCGGGATTGACCTGGGGTGGTGTGATCTATAAGTTGGTATAACCTTTTCCACGATCATAAAGGCTTGCTCAAAAATCGACTCCTAATAGAAAGGACAAGTAATGAACTGCTGGGAATTTAGAAAATGTGGACGAGAGAGAGGCGGTACTCATTCTTATGAACTCGGGGTTTGCCCTTCCTGGCCGAAACACGGACTGGAATGCGCGACAATAAGTGGCACGATGTGCGGTGGTGAAGTCCAAGGCACGGCCGCCCAGAAGCTGGGCAACTGCGAAAAGTGCGCCTTCTACCAAAGCGAACATTATGACGGCTCCTGTAGTTGCCCATCCCCTGCTGACACTTAGGAAACCGGTATCCTTTCCGCAGTCCCCATATTATATAGGCATTTTATGGGTGAATTTATAGGCTTGACCTCCATCGGTTTTTTCCATATTCGTCCAGATGCAGGAACGCCTTATAGTCGTCATCCTATTGGCACCTCAAATTCCTGCAAACCCCAACAAAAGGGGCGGACTCTGTCATCTGCCCCTTTTGTTATAATTGCGTGTTGGGTTATCCAGTCATTGAACTGAATCCTCACTTCCAGAAACCACAAAAAAGCTTCTTCAAACCGATGCGATCTGGATTTCCTCTCCAAATTATCAAAATCTGAACTTGAAACGTTTGTTTCCGCCGCTCGAAACAAGGTGGAAAACTTTGATTAATCCTGGCATCCTCCGTTTAAAGCTATTGATGCTATCTTTACCCTTAGCCTTTTTACGCTCTGTTTATCTAATCTTTATTATGTTTTTAATACCCCATCCGCTTGCGGTGGGGTTTCCACTGTTCCCTCTCCTTGGTGAGAGGGTTAGGGTGAGGGGATATAATGGATATTATCCCCTTTGATACCCCGTCCGCTTGCGGCGGGG
>CAZNFS010000047.1:0-18589 GCA_964572695.1 uncultured Desulfobacteraceae bacterium | reverse complement strand
CGGCGACTGTGTCGTGTCGGATGTGGCTAAAAACCTGATCGGCATATTTCTTAACACGCGATCCGCCGGTCGACTCCCGCGCATCAAGGATGTCGCGCCTGCCAAGGTCAAGAAGGTCGCCATGCTGGGCGGCGGCGTCATGGGTTCGGGGATCGTCAGCATACTGCTTAAAAACGGCTTTGAGGCTGTGTTATGGGACATCAACGACCAGGCCATCGAAAACGCTGTGGCCGCCATCCGCAAAACATATGCCTTTCCGATCAAGAAAAGAAAGATGAAACCCGAAGATCTCGAAAATATGCTCGCCAACCAGTTCAAGTCCACCACCGATTTGGAGGATTTAAAGGACGTGGACCTGGTGATCGAGGCGGTCCTGGAGGATATGCAGATCAAGCAGGATATCTGGAAAAAGCTGGAAGCGATTTGCAGGGAAGATACGGTGTTTGCGACGAATACCTCGGCCCTGCCCATTACCGAGATGGCTTCGATTCTGTCGGATCCCGGCCGCATGATCGGGCTGCATTTTTTCAACCCGGCCCATCGCATGCCGTTATTGGAAATCATTTGTGCCGAGAAGACGTCCGATCAAACCTTGTCCACCAGCGTGGCGTTTGGCCGGGCGATCAAGAAGACCCCGGTTGTGGTTAACGATGGCCCCGGATTTTACGTTTCACGCCAGCTGGGCGGTCTTTTTGGGGGTGCAACCTTTTTGACGGCCGACGGTGTGGACGGGGCCGCCATTGAAATGGCCCTGCTCGATTTCGGCATGCCCATGGGACCCGCCACCCTGGCCGATCTCACCGGCATCGATATCGGTTATCATGTAGGGAAAACGTATGAAAAAAGACTCGGTGAACGGTACAAGATGCACCCGCTAACCGAGGCGATCTATCAAGTAGGGGATTATGGCCGCAAAACCGGTGCCGGATATTTTGATTACAGCGGCGATCAGCCGGTTCCCAATCCGCGTATTGCCGCGGTCGTGCAAAATTATCTGAAAGAAAACAATGTGAGCCCCAAGCAGATGTCCAATCAGGACATTATCGATACCATGCTGGCGCTAGGGATCAACGAAGCGGCGTTCATGATGGAGGAGGGCATCTGCGACCGGCCCCAGGATATGGATCTGGCCATGATCTATGGCACCGGGTTTCCACCTTATCGCGGCGGCGTCCTCCGTTATGCCGATAAGTGGGGTATTCAACATGTTTACGATAAACTGGTGGAACTGGAGGGCCAATACGGGGTGCGCTTCAAACCGGCTCAGCGAATAAAAGAAATGGCCGAAACCGGAAAAACATTTTATCAGGAACAATAAATTCTAACCATTTAACAACATTTATGGAGGTATAACCATGAAAGAAGTCGTCATTGCAGGTTATTTAAGGACTGCTCAAACCCGATCCCGTCCCAATGATCCGGCCCGGGACTGGTTTTGCAAAATGAGATCCGATGAACTGTTGGCTCAATTACTGCCAGAGGTCATTAATCAGACCGGCATCGATGCCAAAGAAATCGATGATTTTTTGATGGGGAGTGCCATGCCCTGGACCGAACAAACCCCCTATGGCGGGCGCAATCCCATTTTTTTGGCCAATTTGCCCGAAACCATATCGGCCAAGTTCGTGGATCAGCAGTGCGGATCGGCCATGGCCGGTATTCACATCGGGTTTATGGAAATTGCCCAGGATTTTGCGGATATTGTCATGATCGGCGGTATGGAACACATGACCCGGGTACCCATGGGCCCGATAATGGTCGATCGCGGACACGTCGTCCCCAATATGTCTCTTTTTATGGACCCCAAATATGCCCATTGGGACATGATGACGACCATGAACATGGGCCTTACGGCCGAAAAGCTATTTGCACAGACCGATTTTACCAAAGAGGATATGGACAAATGGGGTGTAAGATCCCATAACCTGGCGGCCAAAGCACAGACCGAGGGGTTTTTTGCGAGTGAGATTCTGCCGATCGAAGCGGAGCAGGCCGACGGAACCGTCATGACGGTCGATAAGGATCAGGCCATCCGCGACGATGCCACCCTGGAAGGGATGGCCACGCTCAAACCGGCCTTCAAAAAAGACGGGGTGATCACGGCCGGCATCTCTTCTCCGCTGAATGCGGCCGCCACTTCCATGATCATCATGTCCAAAGAGACCGCCAAGAAGAAAGGCATCAAACCTCTGGCGACAATCCGCTCCATCGGCTTTGCCGGTGTGGATCCCACCATCATGGGACACGGCCCGGTGCCGGCCAGCCAAAAAGCACTCAAAAGTGCCGGTCTGCAGGCCGCGGACATCGATTTCTGGGAGATCAACGAAGCCTTTGCCATTGTCGCCTTAAACTGCATTAAAGAACTGGGCCTCGATCCGGATACGGTCAATGTCATGGGCGGCGGAACCGCCATCGGTCATCCCCTGGGAGCCACCGGGGTCCGCCTGACCGGAACCCTGGCCCGTATCCTGAATCAAAAAGGCGGGCGTTACGGTTGTGCCAACGCCTGCGTCGGCGGCGGTCAGGGTGTCGCCACCATTATCGAAAAAGAAGATTACGACTGGTAATTGCCGCTACCAAGTATCTTTTATTACCGCAGACAACGCAGACTCACACAGACACTTCTGCCTGGGCGACCGTGCCCAGGCAGAAATACGATGCCCTGCGGGCAATAAAGCCTTAAAAGCTCGCAAAGCGATGCCGTTTTTGTCCTGAAGGAGTCTGAAGGACAAAAGTCTGTGTCCTTCAGCGTATGTCGAGTGATTCTGAGCTGTGTCGAAGAAGAACGGGCGGTTTTATATTAAAAAAGAACGCTTAAAAGTTCGGATTTAACGTCAGGAGTTTCTTCCATGTTCAAACCTTTCCACGATGTCCTTGCGAATGTTTCTGAAACCGTTAAAACGCATGCAAAAGACCTCGGGCGGCCGGTAATCGGCGTCATGCCGGCCTATTTTCCCATGGAGATTATTTCTGCCGCAGGGGGATACCCGGTCCAGTTGTGGGGGAACAGACTCATTCCCGAAAAAGCGGATGCTTACCTACAAGCCTATTGCTGCTCGGTGGCCAGATCTGTTCTGGAACTGGAGCTTGTCGGTGGCGCCGAAATGGTCAAGGCCTATGTGTTTACCTCGCTATGCGATACGCTGATTAACCTGAGAGAAATTTACAGACGCATCTTTGACAAACCGACGCTGGAGCTTTCGATCCCTATCACCCGAACGGTGGCTGCCCGGCAGACGTATCTGAAATCTGTTGTTCAGGATGTAAGCTGGGGGTTGGAGAAGATTACAGGACAGAAAATCACCCCGGATTCGCTGAATGAGGCTACCGGGCTTTATGGGCATGCCCGTGCCTTGCAGCGCCGGCTCTATGAAATTCGACGGGACAAACCGGGGCTCATCAAAAACCATGATTTTTATGCCGCTCTCAAAGCGGGTTTTTTTTTACCCGTGGCTGTGTATAGCGATATGCTAAACGGGCTGGTGGATGAACTCAAAAAGCGCCCGGTGCCCGAGGGGAGACGTCCTAAGCTGCTTCTTACCGGTATGGTCTTTGATCCGATTGAAATCTATAAGACTTTTGATGCGTTAGATGTGGATATAGTGGATGATGATCTTGCCAACGGCTGGCGTTCCGCCTGCAAAGCGAATCTCGTGGTCGAAAATCTGTCCCAAGGTGTTACCGATTTTTTATTCAATCCGGCACCCTGCTGCTGTATCTACAACCCGGATAACGATCGTCATCCCTATCTCGTGCAAAAAGCCAAAGCCTCCGGCGCGGATGGGGTTATTTTCTGGTATGTTAAATTTTGCGAGCCGGATGCCTTTGATCAGCCGCAGCTGGTGAATCGATTAAAACAAGAGGGAATTCCAACCATTACCATTGACGTCGATTTGTCAATGACCAACTTCCAGGGGATAAAGACACGCATCGAGGCATTCTGCGAAATCCTGAAGAGGTGATGGTCTCGTAAAAAGTTACGGGTTCAATTATAGATGGATAGGTAAAAAGGTAAAGCGATGACCAAATTCAATGCATTCGGAAAAATGAAGGAGCTTTTGACCGCTTATTATGTTGAGGCCAAAACTACTCAAACAAAAAAGATTGCCTGGATAACCAGCGGTGCGCCGGTCGAGTTTCTGTATGCCATGGATATTATACCCATCTATCCCGAAAACTATGCCGCCATGTGTGCGGCCAACCATCAGTCGGTAGAGCTAATGGAGGCGGCCGAGGCATACGGTTTTTCGCAGGATATATGTGCATATGCACGGACCGATTTTGGCGCCGACTTGACTCAGGGAGGGCCGGTCGGCGGGTTGCCTGCTCCCGATTTTCTGCTTTGCTCAACCAACATCTGCAAAACGGTTATCAAATGGTATGAGGTCATCGCCCGCAAATACGAGGTGCCCCTGTTTATCGTGGACACCCCTTTTCTGCATGACGGCCTGACCAAAGATCTGGTTGACTACACCGTCACCCAGTTTAAGGATTTACAGGATTTTCTGGCCGACTTCCTTGGCAAACCCTTTAAGCGTGAAAAATTTATGGAGGTTTTAAGCTTGAGCCAGGAGGCGGCCCGCTACTGGCAGGATATGCTGGATCTCGGCAAAACCGTCCCCTCACCCTTTAACAGTCTGGATACATTTATCCACCTGGGGCCCATAGTCACCCTGCGGGGGACCGAGGAGTGCGTGGCCTATTATAAAATTCTGTATGCAGAGGTGGCTGAGCGGGCCAAGCAGAAAATCGGATCGATACCGGAAGAGAAGTATCGTGTACTGTGGGACAACTTGCCGGTCTGGTATAAAATGCGGCGTCTGGAAAAGTTTTTCGAAGAGCAGAAATGCACGCTGGTGGTAACGACTTATGCCAACAGTTGGGGCGGCTACGGGGATACACATGCCGATAGAACAAATGATCCTTACGAAGCCCTGGCCATGTCCTATCTCGATGTTTATATCAATACCGGCTTTGAGGAGCGCATCAAATATTTAGCCCAACTGATGGACGCGTATTCCTTGACCGGATTCATCATGCATTCCAACCGTTCCTGTAAGCCTTATTCGGTCGGCATGTACCGCATGCAGGACGAACTTGCGAAGCTCTGCGGCAAACCGGGGGTGGTGATCGAAGCATGTCAGAACGATCCGCGGGTCTATTCGGATGCCCAGATCGAAAACCGGCTGGAGGCTTTCATCGAGACGATGCCGTCTGTGAACTAAGGCCAAAGAAGATGAACAGCAGGCCTTATGACTGGATACCCGCCTTCGCGGGTATGACGGCTTTTTATCTATCTGATATTAAATATTTTATTGTCATTCCCGCAAAGGCGGGAATCCAGAAAAACTGGAAGATTCGGCTCAGGTAGAGCGTATTAGAGAAGACCTGCGTTAGAGTGAATCCGCTTCCGGTTCGGGAACATTTCCTGCCGTATTCAGCTCAGTATCTGCCTTCCAATGAGTGGTCCGGTATAACCATGCAGTGAATCGACTGTAAATTAGGTATAGGGCCGGAACGACTCCAAGCGTGAGGATAGTGGAAACCAGAAGGCCGAAAATGATGGCCACGGCCATGGATTGCCACCACTGCGAGGATTCGGTGTTGTACTGGAAGGCCAGCTCGGCGAAATCGATATTAAATTTTAACGCCATCGGAATGAGACCCAGAATGGTGGTAATAGCCGTGAGGAGAACCGGTCTGAAACGGATCATGGCGGCCGTTATAACGGCATCGTAGGTTGCCAGGCCTTTTTGTTGAAACTTGCGAATGGCATCCAACAACACGATGGCGTTATTTACGACCACCCCGGCCAGGCTGATTACGCCGATACCGCTCATAATAATACCGAACGGAATATCAAAGGCTAAAAGACCGGTAAAGACCCCGATGAGTGAAAGAACCACCGACGTCATGATAATTAAAGGGACTAAAATCGAATTAAACTGAATGACCAGGACCATGATGATGATAAAGACTTCGATATAAAACGCGTTGATGAGAAAGCGGGTCGATTTTTCCTGTTCTTCGGCCGCCCCCCCGAAGCGGTAGGTGATACCCGGCGGGAAAGCGTATTTTTCGACTTTTGCCTGGAATTTGGTCCTTACATCGGCGTCGGCCCGGATCCAGGGATGGACCTCGGCGCCGGCATTGAGCACCCGTTTGCGGTTGAAATGGTGGATAGCTACCGGTCCCGGAACAAGCTCGGCCGTGGCCAGAGATGTCATGGGGACCGATCCCCCCAAAGGTGTCGGCACGGTGATGTTGGCCAGTTGATCGGTGTTGTTGCGATAGACTTCCGGCATTCGAAAAAGAATATCCTGTTCGTCGTCCCCATGGCCCATGGTCCCGGTCCGAATCCCGCCCACAGCCAGTTGCAGAAAGCTGGCCACGGTGGACTGATCCAACCCCAACATCCCGGCCCGGGCCCGGTCGATGCGCCATTCCAGGGTCGATTGGGCGGTTTCAGCGTTATCGGTCGGCTTGGCCACACCCGGGGTAGCGGACATTAATTTTTTCATGTCGTTGATAATCCCCGTCATTTGATTGAGGTCCTCACCAAAGATGTCGACTGAAACCGGTTTACCGGTGGGGGGGCCCTCCTGGGGTTTGAAGACGTCAAATGCGGCGCCATACAATGGGTGTGTCACGCGACGACCTTCACGGTCGAGGCCTTCGATTCGATTGCGAATCTCAGCCAGTGTGGCGGACGTGTCTTCGGTGCGATATTCGCGGTCGACAAACTGAAGGCGGGTTTTAGCCGGCCCGGTGCCTTCTTCACCGAATCCGCCCCCGCTGTGCAGAGAGATAGAGACACTGGCATATTTAAGATTTTCGACGGGCCGATCATATTCACTGCCGGTACGGCCGAAAATACGATCTTCCATGACGAATCCCATGCGGTCTGATTCTTCGATACTGACTCCTTCAGGCGGTTTGATGCTGCAGAGTATCGTGTTGGGGTCCATGTTCGGGAAAAATTCGGTTCCGGCACCAAAAACGCCGTAGAGAGTGATAGACAGTACCAGAAAAAGCCCGGCCGTGGTAAGCGTCCAAAAGGGTCGCTGCAGGATAAAAGCAAGCAAGCGGCCGTATATGCGTACGGCCCGGTAGGTGGGACGTTCGGATTCGGGATCGATGAATTTGGCCGCATGCTTTTTGCGTTTCATCAGCAGGGCGCACAGAGTGGGGTTGATGACCAGAGCGACAAACAGGGAACTCAACAGAACGATAATGACCGTTTTGGGGAGAAAGCTCATAAATTCCCCCATCACGTCGGGCCAGAACACCAGTGGGAAAAAGGCGCCCACGGTGGTGGCCGTGGACGTAATGACCGGCCAGGCCACCTCTGATGTTCCTTTTAAGGCCGCCTGCGGCCGTGAAAGCCCCAGCGAATAATGGCGGTAAATATTTTCGACGATAACGATGGCGTTGTCGACGAGCATTCCCAGGGCCAAAATGAGCGAAAAAAGCACGATCATATTGAGTGTGATTTCAAAGAGTGAAAGAACGGCAACCGATATCAGCATGGAAAAGGGGATAGCCCAGGCCACCAGAAAGGCATTGCGTGCTCCCAGGCCGATAAAGATCACGAACAAAACGAGGAGCAGGGATGTACCGATGCCGTTTTCAAGATCCGAGAGCATCATACGCACGTCTTTGCTTTGATCCATGGTAACGTTGATATTCACATCTTGCGGCAGATCCATTTCCTCAATGGAATTGTGAACGGCATCGGCGAGGACCAGCAGGTTCTCCCCGGATTTTTTCATAATTTCGATACTGACCGATTTTTGAGGTTCTATATACCGGTTGGCAGAGCTTTCACCGTCCGGTGCTCTGAAATCATATTGACGCGCGCGCGATTTCTCATCCTCAAAGCTGTATTGGACGCGGGCAATATCGCGCATGTAAATGGGAGTACCGTCCCGACCGGCACCCACAATCAGGTTGAATATATCGGCCGGAGTTTCAAATTCTCCCGGGGCGCGCATGACAATGCGGTTGGTTGATCCCTCGGCGACGCCGGCGCTCACATTGCGGTTGGTTCCCCGCAACACCGCCTGCACCTGGCCCATGGTGAGATTGTAAAAGCGGATCCGGTCCGGATCGACTTCCACCAGGATTTCACGCTCGCGGCCGCCCCGCAATTTGACATCGAGGACCGCGGGGATACGCTTGAGCGCATCCTCAATTTTTTCGGCCAGTTCATTCAGCTGCGAGTGGGGAACCCGTTCGCTTCCAATCACGTTTAAAACAATCACCGGCACATCACCGGCCAGAGAAAATTCCTTTACGATCGGTTCGTCGGCATCGGGGGGCAGATCACCTTTGGCCTTGTCGACCGCATCGCGAATGCGCGAAAGGGCCACCTCGGTGTCGACTTCGGGATCAAACTCGATGCTGATCACCGAAATTCCTTCGGCGGAAGTGCTGCGCATCTCTTCTATGCCTTCGGTCCCATCGAGATCGGTCTCCAGAGGAATCGTAACGGATGTCTCCACATCGGTGGGATTGGCGCCTTCAAGCGGGGTGGTCACGTTGATGACCGGAATTTTGACGTCCGGGAAGTTCTCGCGGGGCATGTTCAGATAGGCCGAGCCCCCCAGGAAGATGATGCCGACGCACATCACCAACACAGCCATGAAATGCTTTATTGAAAATTGGGTAATGTGCAAGCGGTTAACTTCCTAAGTCTTAGCCCGGGTTGAGGGATCGATCCGTGAAAAGACCGTTCTCGACAAGGACGTTCACGGTTTCACCGGCCACCAATCCCTTCCAGCCGGCAATGATGAGACGGTCATCCCGTTCGAGCCCGCGGCCGATGAGGAGCTGGTCTTTGCGAATTGAAATCGGTTCGATTTTCCGTATGTGGACTTTTTGAAGGCCCTTTTCAGCCTCCACGACCAGCACGCGCGGACCTTCATCGGTCACTTGCACGGATTTAACCGGGATAACGATGGCAAGGGGATAATACAGGTATTCGATTTTTCCACGGGCGATCATCCCGTGACGTAAAGCACCTCCGGGATTCGGTAAGCGCAGCTCCACCTGATAGGTGTTGCTGGTGGGATCCGAGGCCAGTGCGATACGCGCAATTTCGGCGTCGAAAGCAATCCCGGCACCATTTTCACCGGTCAGCTTGGGAAGTCCCAAAAGAATCAATTGGACCCGTATGCGCTGTTCCGCATTGGGCATATTCATTTGGATAAAGGTCCGGATGGTGGGATTTTTGGCATCCAGAAAAGCGATGTATCGATCGGGAACATTCACGATGGCACGAATAAATCGAAGATCGTAAATATGTGCCAAAGGATCGCCGGCGCCGGTAAATTCACCGGGTTCGACGAGATGTTTTTCGATGCGGCCCGAGATCGGAGCCTTGAGTCGGGTTTTTTTTAATTGAACCTTTAAGGAGGCGATAGCCGCTTTCAATTCGATTAAGCGCGCCTTGGCGAGATCGCGATTGGTGCTCGCCTCTTTGACATGCACCTCCGCGGTCTGTATCCCTAAACGGGTGCTCTCCAAGGACTGGTTTGCACGCTCCACCCCCAGTTCGGCCTGCGTGATGGCATTTTGTCCTGTATCCAGCTTGGAGGGATCCATCACCTTTTTGCGCACCAGATTTTGAATCCGTTTGAACTCGATCTGGGCCAGATTGCGATCGGATTTGGCCGACTTGAGCGCAAGTTCCTGAAGTTTGACTTGTTGACGGGCATTGGCTAATCCCACCAGGGCGCTTTCACGACCGATTCGGCTCAGGGTTACATTCTTAGCGGCGGTTTTAAAAGAGGCGTGCAGTTCATTCAGGTTTTTCTTGAGAACTTCGGTGTCCAGCTCCGCAACGACCTGATCTTTTTCCACAAAAGCACCTTCCGGCGCTATCCAGCGGGCCAGGGTACCCGGAAACTCGGCACTGATGGCGGCCGTTCGATCGGCTTCGATGCGTGCCGGCAGGGTAAGAACCTCGCGGTATTCCTGAGGCTGAACCGTCATTACTTCAACGTTGGCCAGCTTTTTTTTAGGCGGCTCGGGCTCCACGGCTTGGCGACGCCCCGCATAAACAATCACAGCAACAATCACTCCGACCACCAGGACGGTAAAACTCCAGGAAAGGATTGAGGCGATCCGACTTCTTTTGGAAGTCCGTACGTTTGACAAAGCAGTGTCTCCTGCAGAAATGTGTCAGGCGGCTCTCCTCCGCCTGCATTGTGCGATAATCGTTTTAAATTAATTCATTTTTTTGGTTTGGCAAGCTAACTATCAGAAAGAGGGTCAAAATCAAAGGATTGTTTGTGAGCGGTGGGCTTTTTTTGGTTGGGTAACCCTGTGGACGGTTGTAAAGATATTTTAGAAGAAGGTTGAAAAAGAGGAAAGGGGCTGATAAGGCAACCGCTTCTGATGGACACTTGCTAATTGCTGAGCGGAAACAATAACAAAGGATGATGATCTGGTAAATAAGCCGCAAATTCAACTATAGAAATGGCTAAGTAAAAAGGTTCATATACAAGGCGTGGTATTTTTTCAGGAACGAGGCTATACATATAGCATGCCGAGTGTCGGAAAAAATACTACAACGCCGTAGATGGGACTTTTTACGACGTCATAAAGGACAAACCATGACAGAGAAGAAGGTATTACCAAAACCGCTGGATGGAATTCGGATCGTTGAATATGGTGTTTTTCATGCGGGGCCGGGAGGGAATGCGATTTTAGGCGATCTGGGGGCGGAAATTATCAAAATTGAGAGCCATTTGGGAGATCCGGAACGGTACTGGACCCAAGTTGCCGGACACGACTTTTCGCTTAAAAACAAAGAGAGTATCGTTTTTCAGATATCCAATCGGAACAAAAGGAGCATCTGTCTGGACATCAAAAAAACACAGGGCAAGGCCATATTCAATCAACTGGTGGGGAAAGCCGATGTTTTCCTGACCAATCTGCGTCCCAGCACCAAACAAAAGCTTGAACTCGATTATGACGCCATCGCCAAATTAAATCCCCAAATTATTTACGCCGGTGTTTCCGGGTACGGTCAGAAGGGCCCCATGAAAGATCTCGGCGCTTTCGATCCTTTGGGGTCGGCTATCTCGGGGCTGATGCATGTGGCCGGGACCCCTGAGCCCTCGTTGTTGCACATCGGCATCCTGGACCAGGCAACGGCCATCAGCGTGAGTCATGCCATATTGACCGCACTTTTGGTGCGTGAGCGTCAAGGGATCGGCCAGGAAGTTCATGTGTCATTGTATAGCACCGCCCTATGGCTGCAACACATGAATTTGATGTTTGCCAATGCTTTTACAGTCAATCCGTGCATACCGGGTGATCGGACAAAACACTCACCTTTACGCAATCGTTTTCAGTGCAAGGACGGTAATTGGGTTACCAGCACCCACCATCCCGAAGAGAAGTATTGGGCAACCTTCTGTAAGGTCACAAAACAGGAGGCGCTATTAAACGATTCCCGATACACGTCGGCCAAGGGCAAACCCATCAATTTTGCCGAATTGAACGTCATATTCGACCAGGTGTTTGCCACCAAGGCCAGTGATGAATGGATGGAGATTTTTCTGGAACACGGATTGATGTTCGCCAAGGTGCAGAAAATCAGTGATGTGCAGACAGATCCCCAGGCGCTGGCCAATGACTACGTCGTTCCCTTTGATCACCCCTTGATCGGCCGCATTAACATGCCGGGGTATCCGGTGCGGTTCAGTGCCTCCCCGGTGGAGACCCGGAAAGCAGGTCCGGAACTCGGCGCGCACACCGACGAGATTATGAAGGAGATGGGGTACTCGGAGCAGGAGATTAATGGACTGCGATCCGACGAGGTGATTAAATAGCGATAAATCCCAAAAATCAAAAAGCAAATAACAAACAAATCACAATCGTTCGACCTAGAGGCTCTCGACAGGTGACCAAAATTCCAAATAACAAACCAGTATAAGATCTTGAAGAAATCGTGTTTTCAATTTGAGTATTGGAACTTGAGATTTATTTGGAATTTGGTGCTTAGAATTTGATATTTCCCCGACGATTCGGGATTTCTGCTACGACCGGCCCAGCGGGGTAAGGAGTGTGAAATGGAAGTGCGCAAAACGACAGGTATCGCATACAACGTCGGAAACTGGCCGCTTGATCCGGCCAAATCCACCATCATCTTCATTCACGGCTCCCGTGGTTCCAAAACCCTCTGGGACGGACAGGTGATTTCGCTTGCCGGCAGGGCAAATACGGTCGCCCTGGATTTGCCCGGACACGGTGAAAGCGAAGGAACGGGAAAAACGAGCGTCAAGGCCTACGCGAGATTGGTTGAGACGTTTATTCGTGAAATCAATGCCCCCAATCCAATTCTGTGCGGGTTGAGCCTGGGGGGCGCCATCGTTCAGCAGCTTCTGCTTGATTCTGGCGACCGCTTTATTGGGGGTATTTTAGTGGGGACCGGCGCCAGACTCAGGGTGCTGCCCTCGATATTTGAGGCAATTGAAAATGACTATGACGGTTTTAGCAAAACGATTCAGGCATTGGCTGCTTCAAAGAAAACAGATCTCAAATTGCTTGAGCCGTTCTGGAAATCGTCGGCAAAATGCGCGCCGGAAGTGGCATCAGGGGATTTTCGCGCCTGTGATGAATTTGATGTGATGGATCGACTGCCTTCCATTGTCGTGCCGGTTCTGATCATATCGGCCCAAGACGACCTGTTGACTCCACCTAAATATGGCGATTTCCTGGAAAAAAACATCCCTAACGCCGACAGGGCACACATTATGGATGCGGGACACCTCGCCCCGGTAGAAAAGCCGCACGAAGTGACTCAGGCGATCCTTAAATTTTTAGACCGGCGCATTAAAATGTGAAGTTATTATTGATGTATAGGAATTTCCTTTTTAGACACGGATTACACGGATGGCCACGGATTAGATTTATATTGTTTGAACAATGGTATCATTGTTCAAACAATGCTTCCATTTCATAAATGCTGCCGCATTTAAGAAATAAAAGGCAGTGCAATCCGTGTCAAAGGTTAATTAAGTTCGTAAACGTATTTAGGAATGAGTGCCCTTAGCTTGCGAAAAGATCCGGCCTTCGTTCGAATAATCGAAGTAAATATTTGCGTCCGGCTTTGCGGCTGTATTTAAAAAAATGATCGATCCTGTCTTCGGTTGCGTTTAATGGGATCTCACACCCGGAAGAGAGGATAAAACCGCTTTCTTCGGCCGCGGTCTCAATGCAGTGGTCAATGGCGGTTTCCATTTTCTGCGCTGTTCCCGAGGCAAACAGGGAAGTGGGGACATTGCCCATGATAACCAGCCTGCCATCGGAGATTCGGACCATTTTTTCCAAAGATGAAGGCGCATCCAAGCTGATAAAACTGATCCCCGTCTGGATAACATCGGCCATCATGGGATTGATGTCACCGCATATATGCAGGGCCATAGGGGCTTTTTTAGAGCGGAAATAATTACACAGCTCTTTATGATAGGGCAGAATAAAATCGTTATAAATCTTGGGCGAAATCAGACTGCAGGAGGCGGCTGCCTCACCCATTGAAGGGGCAAATCCGGCTTCCAGCAGGGCATCGCCCATCGTCCGCACGACCTCGCTTGTGAATCGCATCAATTCATGAATAAAATCCGGATCGTCCATATCGTCGGTCAAAAGTTGTTCGGCTCCTCTCAAATGCACGGCCAGATTCCAGGGACCGGCATGTCCAAGCCCCACGGCGGCCGTTTTTCTAACCTGAGAGGAAACTCTTTCGCACACTTCAAAGAAATAGGGTAAGCGACCATCGCTTTTGGGGTCGGGGACCTTCAGATGCGCCAACTTTGATTTTTCATCCAAAAGGATGGATTTGGGATGAGAGATGTTATCTGAGGGGAATTCCAATTCACATCCCAGCGCTTCCAGCTCCAAATAGATGTCGTTATAGATGACGACGCTGTCCGGCTGAAATCTTTCATAGAATGCCAGATGCGCTTGCGCATTTTTGCGCGCATCGGTCAAGATGTCGCGCACGGAATAATCGGTTAATCGGGAGCAGTAGGGTCCGATTAACGCCGTGGTGGGAATCCGGTCCGCATACTTGCGTCTCACCGCCGATATCATGTAGTGTTTACCGCTGAGCTGTTCCATGTTGCTTCTCCTTTGTTGTCTACCTAATCTCGGTTAGGTTCATGAAAGATACCGGAAAATGTAAGCCAATAGTAACAAAAAGAAAAGGGCAAATAAGATTATTTTGATGAAAGACCGATTCTTTAATGATTGTTTCGCTTTCATTATTTACATTCTATAGTTACATTCTATCCTAAATGGAGCGAATTATCCAATCTTTAAGGCCTCTACTTCCAGCCGCACCATTCGAACATGAATTCTGTCATCTGCATCAGGCGGGCTTTCGTCAACGTACCGATGGGTTAGCTCTTTAATAAATTTTACTCTGTGTTTTTCTGGAATCCGCTCGGTATAGGGTAACCAGGTGGTGCGTATCCAGCCGGCAAGCGCGGCTTTGCCATCATGTTTCATAAGCTTGGGGATAAGCACCACGCGTTGCACGTCAAAGCCGATCTTTTCAAGCCAGCTTAAATAAGCACCGGGAGCGTGAAACCCATATGGAAATTCAAAATGATTAAAATAGGGTTTCCAGTTTCCCTCCGCAATCATCTTGTCCAGAATGCGAATAATGGCGGCCGCATTCCCTTTACCGCCCATCTGCAAGAGAATACGCCCTTCCGGCCTCAGGCTGCGCCGCACTCCTTTAAGGATTGGACTGTGATCGTGCACCCAGTGCAGGGCCGCATTCGAAAAGACAACGTCAAAGCGTTGTTCAAAAGTCAAGTTTCGGGCATCTGCCAGTTGAAAGGAGAGGTTGGCATGCTTTTGAGGCGCAAATGTTTTTTTGGCCAATTCAATCATGGATGCGGAATTGTCGATGCCGAGAACGGAGCCGTTGGGGACACGTTCGGCCAATTCGGCCGTAACTTTGCCGTCGCCGCAGCCAATGTCTAAAAGATGTTCTTTGCCCTGCAGATTCAGTTTTGCGATGAGTTCCCTGGCCCAGGATTTTTGAATGGTAGAATGGCGCGCGTAATCATCAGCATCCCAGGTAAATGATTTCATCTTTTCGGTGTCCTTCTTGCCATTCCCGCCAAATAGCAAAAAGCCTAATTCGATGTCAAATCATAATTTCTCTGGATTAAATAACGCTTAGATAGGTAACACACCTATTTAAAATGAAATAACATCCATTTTAGGAACCACTGATTTTAGGCACAAAGCATGCTTTGCAGGTGCTATTACGCACACACAGCCAATAGGTGCACCCTGCAACCAACCGATGTGTAATGTACACTACAACAAAGGTTACGATCACATGAAAAGCATGAGGACGAAAAAAGTGTACACTTGGTTTTGTAATGTACACCGTTAGCGGAAGAAATGTTCATCTGTAGTGTACACTACGAAAAGGTACACTTTTAAATTGATAGGTCGGGGGGGCTAAAGGCATAGGGGTACGGTGGGTCCAGAAAAGCTTGTGCATGTAGATATACATCTGCACACAGATATTTTTTAAACTTTTACCGATCCTGCTCCCTCCCTCGCTTGTTAGGTGGGATCACACCCACAGATATTTGGCAACACCACCTATTATGTTGAGATCACAAGCAAATCTATCTACTCCGCAGTTATCATTGTAAATTCCACTGGTTGTGGTATAGAGGGTATGTAAGATGATGTAATCATTACATGTTGATGTGTTTCAAAGCGAACCAACTGTAAACAGATCCAATCTTTAAACCACCACAGTTATCCCAATGGCGCATGAGATTTCCAAGAAAAAAACTTTATAATCACTGATTAAGCGAATGAATATTTTATATCGAGCACTCCGACCAAAGGAAATAGCTGCTGGAGGAATTCTTATCCCAAAATGTAATGATTCTTTCGTGGCACCTCTAAGAGTACCATTTCCCTCCGGTGATTGTGTAGGGATGAACACTAAACATGCCGTAAGAGATCAGCAATTGGATGGAAAACTTCCTACACGTGGTGTATCTACAACAACATCTGAAGAAATCGCTTTTGAAAAATATGGGAAAAACCATGGGATTATTGCCGTAATAGATAGAGGAAAGTTAAAATCTTATGGAATTCGAGAGTATGTTGTGAAAGTGATACTCCAGCCAGAATTTATTACATACCCAGAAGATGAAGAGATTATTCTGGTTCAAGAACAAGACGGGTCATTTCCGAAAAAAATCATAATGGAATTGATAGATATATATGCTTAACTTGTCACTTGAGCGGACGGGAATAAGTGTAAATGGGCTTAAGCAGTTAAGTATTTTCATCAAATGTTATTTCGCCTAATCCGTCAATCCATCAGACCCCTATTTCGCTGGTGATCCATAGAGGCAGGCGATCTCCACGTTATGTCTCGCCAAGGTATCCAAGGCAAGGAGGTACAGAAAATGCAGTGGCTGATGAAACTACTCGGCTTAGATGTCGATGAAAAGCCTTCAGGCCCGACACCAAGCATCGTGGAGTCCGGGAGCCAGAGTACCTATGAATTCCTTGCAAACCTGTCGATGAATACACCGCTGAAGTACCTGGAGATGGACGGAAAGAGAGTTATTGGCAGAAAGCTGAGGTCGAAAGCAGCGGAGCAGTCGTATGGCCTTTGGATTGAGATTGGTCTTACAGAACGTCAACCGGAAGCCCAAAGTAAGGAAACGTTAGAGCGAAGGCAAGTCCTCATGAATTTCAGGAAAATCGTTGAGTCGAAGTTAAGTCCTCCTGAGAGACTGAAAGCTCTTGATGAATTTGTTGCAGGTGAGGCTGAGTTCAGTAGGATTGGCGAGAAAATAGAGAATTGGCTGGATGGGTACGCTGGCTTTTGGAACGTCTTCAACATCAGATGTTTGTCAACGAGGGATGCTCGGATGTTGTATGAAGCTGGATTCGAAAACAGGCAGGCTTTAATGCGTGCAACAGACGATGCCATCCTCAAGGTAAAGGGAATAGGAACAAAGAAGCTTGCCGGGATTCGAGAGTCTCTCAAATAACAGGACGGAACTTAGCACAATATTAATTTCAGTCTTTGGGGAACGTGCTTATTAATTTGCAGTGTACACCACAATCTCAGACTCAGTATCCGGAATGTGCAATACGGTAGATCCCACGATATTCAAGATCATCCCGCAAATGAAAAACGGCAGGGCCATTTCTGACCCTGCCGTTATCAATTATTTTGGCAACAAACTCTCGAATCGTAGGGATTAGCCACTTAGAAGTTTTGCCCACCGGTTAAAAATATCGTCTAACCCTTCTCCAATATAACCGGTGACGACTCCAAAACCGTCCAGACAGTAATTCGCTTCGACTATGAAGTCCATAAAAGCATCCTCACCTCTGATCTCATTCAGCTTTTCTGCATCACCTCTGATAAGGAAAAAACCGTTTAGATCACCACCGTGTGCGCCAAGGATAACCGGTTCAAAACTCTCGATACGACCGTCAGCCTGCAATTTACCATAATACTCCAAGGATTTTCCCCAAAGTTCCATTGCCTGTTGTTCACGACCTACTGTGGGGCGATTCCAACCTAAGAACAGTGCTTGGTTAGCCATAGCTACCTCCTAATTTATTTTGAGTGGATTAATTCATAGGGTAATTGCGAGTTTCTCCCAACAGAATCCCGCCTTGCAATTGACGCTGATAAGACCAATCGTCATGTTGATTATCAGACTTGATGGGAGGTTATCTACCTTTTCCCATCGCTGCAAGAGTGTCTGACATCCCCGTTAACGGTTCAAGTTTCCAGGCAAATCCTTCGATCGCATAGAAGGGCATCATCAGCTTTGATATCTCTACGGCAGCTTCGTCCACCCTTCCCCTCTCCACAAAAATAAGATTGTAGCCCTTTAAGCCACGCTCACCATCGGAACAACCGAAAGACTGCCATTTCTTTATGCAGGATGGGAGTGGTTTTGAGGTCACCTTAAGATAAATTTCTGACCACTCTTCTGTCTTGTTGTATGGAATCCATTGAGTCCCCATAAATATCATAGCTTTTTACCTCCTTTTTTCTGTCATGCCATTTGTTCCAGGCTAATTTCGTAGAGACTTCCTTGCACCTTACTGGAGTTAGTAAATTACTAACTCTACCTAAAACGCAAAACGTCTTGTGACAAACTTTCACACTTTCAACTTGCTTGGCCTAAAATTCCTTCCAATTTTTAGGGAAGGACTTGTTTTACGGAAGTTCGGAGATGATTTTCCGATATTCTTCTTCAGAGAAAGCCTGAAGCGTTTCGGTGCTTACGGCTCCCCCCGAACCGATCGTGAGAATGATTTTCGCAACGGTTTCGGAGTTTGGCGCATCCACAATTACCACCAGGTCATATCGTCCCATAGTCAGAAAAAAGCCTTCTACTTTAGCGCCCATGGACTCACAGAGTTGTTTAAATGCATCTAACCGATCTGGGCTTTCCTTGACGTTTTCAATGCCTTTTGCCGTGTATTTAACTAACGAAATATATCAGTAGTGTCCGGTTAAGAATCAAATAAATTCAGCTGTTTATGGCCTATA
>CAZNFS010000046.1:0-18777 GCA_964572695.1 uncultured Desulfobacteraceae bacterium | reverse complement strand
GGAAAAGATCCTGGGAGAAATCATCAGTCACAAGGGACTGAGACAGCTTCGGATCGCTGAGACGGAAAAATTTGCGCATGTCACCTATTTTTTCAACGGGGGGATAGAAGCCCCTTTTCCTTTGGAAGATCGGTGCCTCATTCCTTCCCCGCGGGATATTCCAACCTATGATCTGAAACCTGCGATGAGCGCGCCGATTATAACCAGAGAGGCGATTGCGCGCCTGAAAACGAACCGCTATGACCTGATCGTTCTCAACTATGCCATAGACATGGTCGGGCACACCGGGGTCCTTGAGGCAGCCATCAAGGCCTGCGAAACCGTTGATGCATGTTTAAAAAAAATGGTTCCAAAAGTCGTAACCCGCGGCGGGGTGGTGCTGATCACGGCCGATCATGGCAATTCGGAGCAGATGGTTACAAACAATGGAAAAATCCTTACGGCTCACACCCAAAATCCCGTACCGTTTATCCTTGTGGACGATTCACGTCAAAAAGTGCGGTTAAGGGAAGGGGTTCTGGCCGATGTTGCACCCACAATCTTAGAAATCATGGGGATTAGGCAGCCTTCTCTGATGACCGGCAAATCATTGTTGATGGCGTCGTAAAAAGTTCCATCTACTGCGTTGTAATATTTTTCCAGACACTCAGCATACTACGAGTACGCCGCACAGGTAATTGCGAAGATTGACGCAGAGATTAGGCAAAAAGGTCATTTATGGATGGAAACGGGCTACTTTGCGGTTACATCCATCCCGCAGTGCTTACAGACTTTGGCCCTTTTTTTAATGATTTCAGCACAAAAGGGACACTCCTGCGTAAAGTGCCGTTTATGGATCTTGGTAACGGCCGCATCCACCTCTTGTTGAATCTTTTCATGACCAAAACGAGCGCTACGCATTGGTTCAATTGCCTCGACTTCGCCAAAATCGCCCATCATTTCGGCCGCTTTCAAACGCACTCGCACCGGTTCGGTCACGTCCGTGAGGAGTCGTAAAACATTCACCCAGTCTTGCTCCGCATAACAGGTGGCCAATATCGAAAACCCCCGCTTAATCGATTCTTTTAACGCTTCCTGTTCGGCCATGGCTTGATCGGTAATAATCTGCCCCTTTGCTCCGGCAGGGCTGAAAACCGGCATCACCTCATATTTCTTAGAATCCGGATAGCAGATGCAGCGATAAGATGCATTGTGGGCATAATTTTCTTTGATACTGTCCCACCCCTGCACATATAGGGGGCACTCATCATTAAAACACATGTACAAATAGGGCGTGCCCCAGCCGAGCCCGTCTGAAAAGGTGATTGGCGGAACCTCCCAAATATCCATCACGCTTTGGCAGTGGCGACACTTCGGTTTCTCTTCGGACATTATTTTTTCTAAAATCTGTTCTTTTGTTTCCCAAGCCATTTATAATTCTCCATAAAGTTCATTTTAAACACTAAACACTTATAATTCAAATTCTGTTCAATAACAACGGAGAAGTTCAATAGAATTTAAATTGCCCCCCTTTAACCATCGTTTCACATTTGACACCGTTACGGTTCTGTTTTAGTTTTGCGGATATCCAAACAGTCCTGTCTGCTCACTGGGTTGGTACATCCATCTGAACCTATCAGATGTCGACCTGAACGCTTTTTTAAAAATACTTTTTTAAGAATACTTTATGGATGCGTATCGCATTATCGTTGCTGATGTGAATTTGCCGTTTCGCTTGAGCATCAAACGGCTGCTTTTTAAAATGCCCGGGCTCAGCGTTGTCGGTGAAGCCGGTACTCGCCTAAAGCTCTTCCAGCTGGTGGAGAATAAAAACCCCGACTTAGCCATCGTGGATACCGTCAGTCCTGAATTGGGGGGAATCGAAATTGTCCGGCAAATGAAACAATTGCGGCCTTATCTTAAAATTATTTCTTTGAACCTCAAGACAGACCCCGATTATGTCACTTCCAGCATGCAAAAAGGGATTGAAGGCTATCTTTTGAAACAGGATGCCGACATCGAATTTCTGGCTGCCGTCGTCGCCATTCGCAAAGGCCTCACTTACCGCTCAAGCCTCCTTACAAAATGATTTGATTGACGATTCACTCTCTCTTGCGGATTAACCGTGGAGGGGCTTAGGGTTCGCGAAGAAATAACTTTACATTTTCAGGTGTCGAGGCGCGCACATGGTAAGACGCGAGGAGGGCGAATAGCAAGCTATTTAACCGACGAGCAACGCAACCATGCGTGATGGATCGAAGCATTAAAATGTGAAATTATTTTTGAGCGAGCCCTTAGGTGTAGAGGATTCGTGAAACATGTACGAAGGACACATCTGTCAGGTCAACATGTTTTAAAAATTGACCCAGTGCCCGGGCCGTTTCCGGATACGGATGGCCGATTCCGATGGCATTGCCATACCTTAGGGCACAATCCTTAAGTTTCAACAGCTGTGACATGATTTGGGATTCATCCTGTTGGTTGTCCAGAAACACATCCCTTCTGGCCGCAGCCATTCTCAACCTGCGGGCAGTTTGATACGCCTTTGAGCGTCTTGAGGTCACGCTGTCAATAAAGAAGAGGCCTTGGTGTCTTATCGCTCTCAGCGCCCTGCCGATTTCTTTTTGACTTGAAGTGAACCGGGATCCCATGTGATTGTTGACCCCCGTGATATACGGGACCTGCGCTATATTTTCACTGATAATCCGGACGATTTGCTCCAGCCGATAACCGATGTAGAGGGCCCCCGGTCCCGGGTCGAAAGTCGCGTTATAAGGCTCCATCGGCTGGTGGAGCATGATCTCCTGTCCGCGGCCGTAAATTTCGTTGGCCAGACCTGCCGAATAAGGAAGCCGGGGAAGGACGGAAAACGTAATTGGAATGCCAAACCGGTAAAATTGGCGTGCTTTTGATCGACTATAACCGATATCATCAATAATGAGGGCGATACGAGGCCAGACAAATCGTTCTCGCTGTCCGGTCCCCGCCCGGGCAGAAGAAAAGGCGCTCAGGCTCCCGCAGACGCCTGTGAGCAACGAAATCCCTTTGCGTAAGAAAGTTCTCCTATGCATCCTTTTCCAGTACGGAATCGTTATTGAACCCGAGTGATGATATTGAACCGACGCTTTTCTACAACCTATAGGGGTAGAAGTCAATAAAAAATACAATATGTTGATTATTTAATCAAATTTATTTATAAAGAATCATGTCCAGAGTCTTTTTCAAAAAAGCATCCTACGAATATGAAATCATCAAACCACTGGTGTTTGATCTAATCGATTTTTTCGCGGGTAAGGACATCGGCCCCGGAAGTCGCGTCCTCATTAAACCGAATTTTTTGATTCCCGCCAAACCGCAGCAGGCCATTTTAACCCACCCGCTCATCGTAAAAGCGGCTGCTGAATATGTCCTCGATAAAAAGGGATGCATACAAATCTGTGACAGCCCGGCTGTTGGTAGCATCAAAAAAATTCTAAAGGTTGGCGGCTACGACAAAATTTTAACAGACCTTGATATTGAACCGAGGGCGTTTGAGAGGATGATCAGGGTCGATATCGGCGAACCGTTCGGAAAAATCGAACTGGCGGCCGAAGCCGTTGAAGCCGATGTGGTGATCAATCTGGCCAAACTAAAAACGCACACCCAGATGCTCTTGACACTCGGAGTAAAAAATATGTTTGGCTGCGTCGTGGGTTTCCGAAAGTCCGAGTGGCACTTGCGCGCAGGCATTGATCGCGCGATGTTTGCCAAGCTCCTGCTCCAAATTTATCAAACCATCAAACCTGCGGTTACGCTGGTTGACGGAATTTTGGCCCTTGAGGGACAGGGACCTTCTAAAAGCGGGAAACCGCGCCATTTGGGTATGCTGATTGCGTCCGACAATGCGGTTGCCGGCGATATTGCCATCTGCCGCATGCTGGCCATGCAGCCGGATCGACTTCCCACCAACAAGGCTGCCCGTGAAATGGATTTGGCACCCAATAGAGTGGATATAGATGGAGACTTCACGGCTGTGACCGATTTTGATCTGCCTGAGCTGGGCAGGACCGCCATCGGTCCTAAACTGCTGCAAAGTTTCATGCGTAAGCACTTACTTCAGCGTCCGGTGACCGACCAAAGTCTGTGCCAATTATGCGCAGAGTGCTGGAGATATTGCCCCGCCAAAGCCATATCGCATGATAAAAGCCGGATTTTTTTTGATTACGATGCCTGCATTCGATGTTATTGTTGTGTCGAGGTCTGTCCACATGGTGCGCTTCGTGCAGTTGAGACACTGCCGGGCAGGTTGATACGGCGGTTGTCATTAAAAAGCCAATAAACACAAATAAATTATATGTATACATACGAAATTATCTTTCGGATTATTTTTTTCAGATTCACCCGGATTGACTTTAAAAATCATTTTCTGTATCTATCTTAATGTGTTATTGGTGCCCATGCACAACTCAATAATGGCACTCTCAAGAGCCAATTTCAAAACGTTTCAGTTGGGTCAAGATCAAGACGGGCGAAAATTTCAACCGGAGGAATACATTGAGTATTTTGAGGATAGCGCGATAGCTTCACTTCGTGCGAAATTTGAGCCCAACGCGAAGATTGGCCAAAATGGGGCGTTTTGAAACCGGCTCTAAAGTGCCCCATAATGAAAAGGGAGGTAAAAAATGGCGGGTCTATGCAAAGCTACTCTGATTGGTCACTTGGGGCGAGATCCGGAAGTGCGCTATACCCCTGAAGGTCTTGCCGTTGCCAATTTCAGTGTGGCGGCAACGGAGAAAGTCAAGGGAGAGAATCGGACGCAGTGGTTTCGTATCACGGCTTTCGGAAAACTCGGCGAAATATGCGGGGAATTCCTTTCAAAGGGCAAACAGGTCTATATTGAAGGCCGGCTCCAGACAAGTGAATGGGAAGATCGTGAAGGAAATAAGCGCTTTACCGTAGAAATCATCGCATCTCAGATGCAGATGCTGGGGACTCGGGATTCTTCAGCCGCCTACAGCCCGCCGGCCGGTGCTGGTGCATCGGCGGGAGCGCCGGCAGATCCAGCAGATGCGGGGCCACAGGATGATGACATTCCCTTTTAATGATTATTAGGCGCCATCTCAAAAACGCCTTTTTCACTACTGGTTTGCCATTTGGGCGTTTAAGATACGCTTGTTAACACCCTTTGAGCCGGTATCCCCGCTTCGATAAACTGAAGGGAATGCGTTCGCTGTATCGGTTCAATTGGAAAAGATGCGTTGACCGATTGCACCGAATCAAGAATTCTCATTTTCTTCGATCTCAGCCGGCTTTTCATCCTTATCGTGGGTCGCTTTTTTAAAATTCTTGATTCCTTTCCCGATGCCTGATCCGATTTCCGGCAGTTTTCCGGCCCCGAAAATAATCAAGATGATTACCAGTATAATAATGAGTTCAGGCATCCCTATTCCAAACATATAAGCCTCCTACGGATCAGACCGGGTCTGTTTTAATTCATCTACCAGCTGCACAAATTCCTTTGATTTAAGATAAAGGTCGATCGAACTCTGGTAATCGATCCACGACCTCCAGGCTCTAAGCCATTCTTCATTGTGCCAGTAACAGTCCTGGTCTCCTTTTCCTTTTAATCGGTCAATATAATCAAAATACTCTTCATAACAGCCGTTACAAAATCGATATGGGATATGGGTTTTGTGGTCGGCATGCTTTTGCTTTTGATCCTCCGTGCTGATCTGGGCACCGCATTTTTCACACTTGAACGCGCAATGGGTACATTGAAACACCTTCTGAACAGCTGTAATCTTGCGTTTTCGGACGAGAGCCGTTTTTTTCTTTTGGCTAATCTTTAGTTTTTGATCAAGCGAGATGACATTGGCCACAGAACACCTCTTTAAACGGGTCACCTTATCGCACTTAGAATGCCCTCGCCTCCTTGGGCAAACCCTTAAACCATCGCATATGAAATCATCATTTACTATGGCTCAAAAGGATTTGAATATAGCATCGAGACATTTCGGTGTCAAATCATTTACAGCTGCCTTATGTTCTCAAATAAGCGGTCTTTCGTTGGTTTTACGATGCTGACTGACACGGTTTACCCAAATCAGAGGGAGCGTGAAAAAAGGAAGATAAGATAACCCAAAAGGATGGATAATCAAATATGGAACGCTCCCCGGCTCTGTAGCCGGGAAGCATGTTAGCAGAGGTCGACTATACTTCTTCCACGGTAATTGCGCCGGGCTCACAAACCTCTACGCAGCTATCGCAGCCCAGGCACTCATCGGCATTAACGGGGACTGATTTGTCGTCAATCATCTCGAACACTTCAACCGGACAGACATCGACACATTCTTCGCAGGCTTCACATTTGGCTTCATCAACGGTGACATTAAAACCCATTTCACAGGCCTCCTTTCATAGAAAATAATACATAACTTAATTAAGTATCGTAACCGTTCTTAATTTCGGGCAAAGTCCATATCCCAATTGATTATTTGAGTCAAGCATTCTTATCGCTTTTTATAATTTATATTTCCACCAGCCCGATCAGCAGGTTTTTCGGCCCGGATGTCCCTGGCAATATCTTATGTTTGGGTCGCTCACGCATTGGCGGTCCGGCAAAGAAATCGAGCGCATCGGTGCTTTGGACCCTGAGGAGGGTTAATGCGGCATCGCAGCCATAATCGAGCCGATGTTCAGGCGGCGCTTGCGCTGCAGCACCTTTTTCCGAAACCAGCGCTTCTAGATAAAGATTGAAATGATTCCGCCATTCTTGTGTCGCCTCATTTTGAACCTGACGCGAAGGAATCCTGTCAAACCGGATTACCTCTTTTTGATCAGACACCTTCTCCTTCAGATCCTCCCACACAAATCTGCTGCTGGTAATAAGTAACCCGGGAGTCCCCTGCGTATGATGTAACGCATCATTTAAAAAAAGATCGGCCCAGGTTTCTATCCGCTGTGTTGTCATATAGCTTCCGGGATCTTCTTTTAGCGTAACGGTTCCAGCTTTGCTTTTTGGGATCAAATCGGAAAGATTTCCCCGCAATTCATTTTTGAAGCTCCGCTCCATTGTGTCTAATTGTTCGAGATCACAATTGACCTCTTGGATCCGGGCGTCGTACTCTTGGGCCATATGCAGAAATACCCTTGCAATTGAAAGGCGATCGGCATCCTTTTCAAATTTTTTATCCGGGGCGTCCTTTTTGATATCGAATCGAATTTTAGAAACCGAATTCTCATCAAAAAAAGGGGCCATGTTAGGGCCTGATTTTGTGTAGACGGCCTTCAAATCCATCCCTTTGTGATGCAATTCCCCCCAGCTGTGAAAATTTTTTACGATCGCCTCAAACATCGCCTCATCACCTGAAATGGGAAATCTTAATTCGATGACGCCGTCCTGGACCCATTTTTCGGCCCCTTTGAACGGCCGCAGCCGCGATGGCTGGTAGATAACAATTGGCTGCAGGCAACCCCCGATCGCGTCCACGATCTTGTCCGTGATGCAGGTAAAGGGAAAAAATGTGGCTTTCATTTCTAAATTCCGTCCCCCGGGCTCGTCTTTTGATCTCGCACGCAAACCCCGGATGATTGCAGCTGATCGCGGATTTTATCGGCCAAATCCCAATTTTTCGCCGCACGGGCGCGTTCTCTTTTTTGAATCAGTTTCTGAATCTCGGGATCCGAAAGTGCCGCTGAAAATTCAAATATCCCCAGTACGGTATCAATGCCCCGCAAGGTGTCCACAATTTTAGAGGCACCTTGAGGATCGATGTTTTGCTCCAAAAGCAAAAGATTTATCCTTTTGATGTTTTTAAATATGGAAGCCATCCCTGCGGAAATATTCAGATCGTCATCCATGGCATTGATAAATCCCTGCTTAATATCATACACAAGCTGATCAAGCTCATGATAGGGAACCCCATCAGTCAGACGCAACAAAGTATCCACACATGTATCGAGTCTTTTGAGCGCACTTCGCGCTTCATCCAGACGTTCTGCCGCATAGGCAACCGGTTTGTGATAATGGGTGGATAAAAGCCAGTAGCGAATCTCTCTTCCCGTATAGCCTATTTGGACTAAATCGGATACGGCCGGCGCGACCCCTTTTTCATCCACTTTTTTACCTTGAACCAGCACGCGGTCGCAGTGCAGCCAATATTTGGCTAAAGATTTTCCGGTCAACGACATGGCGATAGCAAGCTTGTTTTCATGATGCGGAAAGACCAGTTCGCGGCTGGCCGTATGGATGTCGTAAGTTTCACCGAGATATTTCATGGACATTGCGGCACATTGAATGTGCCATGACGGCCGCACATTGCCCCAATCGGTTTTGGTATAGATCCCCCGCTTTAGTTCAGAAAGCTTGGCGCGCTTCATCAAAGTAAAATCACGCGGATTATCCTTTTCATACTCATCCAGGTCGACGGTAGTCCCAACTTTGATCTTGTCGATATCGATTCCGGACAATTGTCCATATTCAGCGAATCGGGAAATGTTGAAATAGATCGAACGCAACTTTTCATAGGCATATCCTTTTTGAACGAGTTTTTTTGCCACCAGGACCATATCTTCAACATGCTGACTGGCTCGTGGATATTGATCGGCGGGTTTAATGCCTATCGTTTCACAATCTTTTTTAAACCCGCGGATATGCTTTTCGGTGAAGCTGGAGATCTCCTCCCCTTCTCGTTTTGAACCGAGGATCGTCTTGTCATCCAAATCCGTTATGTTCATGACATGCGTCACCGCATACCCTCTAAATTCGAGATAGCGGCGCAAAAGGTCGGCGAACACGAACCTTCGGCATTCTCCGACATGAATGGGAGCATGTGCTGTAGGGCCACAAGAGTACATGGAAACCTTACCCGGGAGGACCGGTTCAAATGGCTCTTTGCTTCGACTCAAAGTATTGAAAAATTTAAGATCAACTTTCTCTTTGACCGCAAAAAGGGGCGTGCTCAAATAGCGCTCCCCGCCATCGGGGAGAATTGCCACAATGTTCCCTGCGGTCATTTTTTCCGCCTCGCGAACGGCAGTCACCATTGCGGCGCCGCTGCTCATTCCGACGAAAGCCCCCTCTTCCCGGGCCAGTCGCCGGGACATCTCATAGGCCTCTTCATCCTCGACATTGACCTTTTGATCGAGACGCATTTTCTCAAAAATCTCCGGGCGATACGCCTCTTTCATATTTTTCAAGCCCTGAATTTTATGGCCTAGATAGGGCTCAACGCCGATGATTTGAATATCGGAATTATATTCTTTGAAACGCCTTGACACCCCCATAAGCGTTCCTGATGTGCCCATCGTTGCGACAAATTTGGTTATTTCACCTTTGGTTTGTCGCCAGATCTCCTCTGCGGTGCCAAAATAATGGGCCTGCCAATTGGCAACATTATTAAACTGATCGGCCATAAAATACTTGGCCGGATTTTCACGCACCAAACGATAAACCTCTTCGATGGCACCGTCGGTACCCAGATGACCGGGTGTCAAAAGGATGTCGGCCCCGCGCGCCTTGAGAATCTTTTGCCGCTCCCGGCTAACGGCCTCTGACATTACTAATTGGAGTCTGTAACCCATGACCGTGCACACCAATGCCAGCCCAATCCCCGTATTTCCGCTGGTGGCCTCAATCACCGTTTTCTCCCGGGTAAGCTCCCCGGATCGCTCACCGGCTTCAATCATCGAAAGTGCGATCCGGTCTTTAATCGACCCCCCCGGATTAAATGATTCCAGTTTGGCCAGAATTCTCACCTTCGGGTTTGAGCACAGATGTGTAATCTCTATCAACGGGGTGTTCCCGATGGCCTTTAAAATCGAATAACTCATTGGGCTATTTTTCGGTCTAATATGTGGATGATTCTTTCACACACCTGCCGCTCGTTTTGGGATGCATCAACGATTTCAAAACGATCCGGATCATTACGGGCAAGTGTCAAGTATCCGGCGCGCACCTTTTTATGAAACCGAAGTGCTTCTTTTTCAAATCGCGTCTCAAGCCCGGTGCGGGTGCCCCGGTCAATTTCCTTCCAGGCTCGCTTGAGGCCGATTTGCGGCTCAAGATCCAGAAGAATGGTGACATTGGGTTTTAAATCCTTTAATACCCACCGGTGCAGGCGTTGGATGATTCCGATATCGATCCCCCTGGCATAGCCTTGATAAACCAGGGTCGCATCATAATAACGATCACACAATACGAGCTTTCCGGATGCCAGGTGGGGTATGACGACCTCATTAATATGTTGCGAACGATCGGCCATGTACAGCAGGAGTTCGGTCATGGGATCTATCTCACGACTGTCGGGGTCAAGCAGAATAGATCGAATTTTTTTTCCGATGCGCGTTCCGCCCGGCTCTCGCGTAACGATGCATTCGCAGTCCCGCCCCTTCAAATAGTCAACGATATGTTCCAACTGAGTGGTCTTGCCCGATCCTTCGATCCCTTCCAGCGTTATAAACATAAAGGCCCTTATCCCATGATGATCTCGCAAATAATCGCGAATTCAACTTTAGATGGCTAAATAAAAAGGTTCATATACAAGGCGTAGTGTTTTTTCAGGAACGAGGCCATACATGTAGTATGCCGAGTGTCTGAAAAAATACTACAACGCAGTAGATGGGACTTTTTACGACGCCATCATCCCTTCCCGCGGTAAAAATGCCTCTCCAACAACCGATGATAAGCAGTCCAGGTTTCACCGGAATCATCAGCCGCGATAAAATCTCGGATCCCGTTAATCTTCGAGTCGATTTCATCAATATAGTTGAGCAGGACCGCCTCCATGGTTTTGGGTGGTTCCGGAGATCCGAATTCACGCGCTCCGTGATGACTGACGATCATGTGCTTAAGCAACAGGGCTTTTTCGGCTGCAAAATCGCTTATTGGGGCAAGCTTTTCGTCGATCATTTTCAAACCGATGATAATATGGTTTAAAAGCCGCCCCTGATCCGAATAATCGATCTTGGAAGCGTATGCCAATTCCTCTGTCTTCCCGATGTCATGCAAAATCGCCCCCGTGATAAGAAGATCGCGATCGATTCCGCTGTAGTGCTCGGCAATTTTTTCGGCCAGAATTGCCATTGACAGGGTATGTTCAAGCAACCCACCGACATAAGCGTGGTGCATTTTTTTGGCCGCGGGAGCGGCTTTGAATTTGCGCACAAAATCTTCATCGCGCCAGAATGCCTGCAGAAGGGTGTTTAAATCGCCGGTTTTTAAAGAATCGGCAATCTTGATCAAACGTCTGTACATCTCATCCACGTTGCGCCGAGTGGCCGGTACAAAATCTGCCGGATTCACCGACTCATGGGCCCTGGGCGCAACCCCCTTAACCACAAGTTGAAGCTCACCCCGGTATTCACTGACCGCTCCGTTGACGTGTACAAAATCTCCTGAAGTTAACTCCGCCGTGACCTGCTCGAATTTTTCCCACATGACGCCCTTGATCCTTCCGGTTTTGTCGGATAGGACCATGTTTAGATAATGCTGCCCGTCTCTCTTTTGAGCCAGCGTCTTTTCTGCTAATACAAACACATCATCCACCAGATCGCCGGCACGAATTTCATTGATAAATGTTTTCTTCATGCGCCTCCCCCCGCTTGGCCTTGCGTTAGCAGACATTTTAGTTTAAATTTCCCAGCGTTTGAGATCCGCTAATATTTCATAATCGGTCATATCACTTTTGATCGGGGTGATCGAAATGTACCGGTTGCTCAGGGCGCTCACATCACTGTCGGGATTTTGGTTTGATGTCTGCATATCACATCCCTGCCAGTAATAAATGCGGTTTCGGGGATCGGTGCGTTTCTCAAAATATTCATAAAAAAGGCTGATTTCCTGGTTGCAGATTTTTACACCTGCGATTTTGGATCGCGGCAGGTTGGGCATATTTACGTTGAGAAATGTCCCCAATGGCATCGCATTCTGTGCCACCTTTCGTATCAGATGCTCAACAAAACGGGCGCTGTCCTCATAATGGGTCGATTCAGATCCTTCCATGGCCACCGCGATGGCCGGCAAACCAAATAAGGCCGCCTCCCGGGCCGCTGCCACCGTACCCGAATAGTTGATATTTACGCCCACGTTGGCGCCCGGGTTTATTCCGGAAATGACCATGTCGGGTTTTTGACCCAGGATTTCATTGATGGCCAGTTTGATACAATCTGCAGGCGTTCCGGATACGGCATATCCCAGCTCTCCATCCGTTACGACAATTTTATTGACCCGAATCGGGTCCCGCAGGGTAATGGCATGGCTTACGGCACTTTTTTCACGCTCCGGTGCAACCACTGTCACCGAATGCACCGGGGACAATTTTCTGTAAAGCGTCCACAATCCTTCGGCGTGTATCCCGTCATCATTGGTCAAAAGAATCTTCATAGGTTAAGTCATGCAAATCTTTTTTTCGAACCATGGATCAAGAAATAGCCACCTGAAATCGACCTAAAAACATCAACCGATCGATTTTGCAAGCACGGATTTTCATAACTTAGTCTTGACAATTAAACCCTATTTCGTTTTATAGTCAATATTTCAATAGAGTTCAAGATGTTATAAACTAACCCAAGCATTTGCGCAAATGACCAGATTCATCGGCCTCCTTCTTATCGTTTCAATTATCTTGGTGGGCGCTCACTCGGTAAAGGCTTCCGACTCGTCGCAATTACCGGTAGAAGCTTCCGACTTGCCACAATCAGACGCAGGAGATTCGCACTACCCCTGGCATATCACGGCCGACCAAATTAGCTATGATCAGCAGGCGGATCAATATATCGCCGCCGGCAATGTTCTTATGACAAAGGAGGGCCGCAAGATATCGGCCGATTTTGCCCGATTTGATCACAAAAACATGAAGGCCTTTTTCGAAGGCCAGGTCATCATGACCGCCGGCAACGATAAAATGACGGCAAGTCGTCTTGAAATCGATCTCAACACGGAAGCCGGAATCTTTTACAACAGCCAAGTCTTTTTGAGTAAAAATCACTTTTATATCAACGGGGACCGTATCGACAAAACCGGCCCCGATTCCTATAAGGCTCAAAAGGCCAGCATCACCACCTGTGACGGGGACAACCCCGACTGGCGCATCACCAGCCGAAACCTTAAGGTCACCATCGAAGGATATGGGCACGCTTCGCACGTATCGTTTTGGGCCAAAAAAATACCGATCCTCTATGCCCCCTATGTCATTTTCCCCGTTAAACGAAAACGCCAGACCGGACTTCTCGCTCCCCAATTCGGTTATTCGGATCGTAAAGGGGAGGAATATGTGCAACCCTTTTTCTGGGCGATTAACCAAAGCTCCGATGCCACCTTTTACCTGCATCATATGGGATCCCGCGGTGAGAAATTGGGCCTGGAGTACCGCTATGTCATCGATGCCAATTCCAAAGGAACCATCATGTACGATTATATCAAGGACCAAGAAATCGATGACGGCCTTGAGGATTCGAGTGAGCTGTGGGGGTATACGGACGATGGATTTCAGCGACCCAATTCGGACCGCTACTGGTTTAGGATGAAGCATGACCATGAGCTGCCTTCCGGGTTTTTTGCAACCCTGGATCTGGACATTGTCAGTGATCAGGATTATCTGACGGAGTTTCAAAGTCGATATACGGGGTTCTATCACACCGAAGAAATCTATAAAAAGACTTTTGGCCGCCAAATCAATCCTCGCACCGACTCCGTCAGGGTAAATCGATTCAATCTCAGCAAAAGCTGGGGAATCTACAGCCTCAACGCGGAAATGCGCTGGTATGACGACATTATCGACCGGACGCAGACGGAAACGAATTCAACCTTGCAGAGCCTTCCCGCCGTGGTATTTAGCGGTTCCAAACAACAGATCCGTCAATCCCCTTTGTTTTTTGATTTAAATTCCAATTACACCAATTTTTTCAGAATTGAGGGACAAAGGTGGCAGCAAGCGGAAATCTATCCGCGGTTTTACGTGCCCACAACCTTCGGCAACTATTTCTCATTTGAACCTTCGGTGGGCGTTCGCACGACCAACTGGTATTATAGTCGTCCGCCCGGTGGAAGTGGTAACCCGGACAGAATGTTTTTCAGACAGATGTACGATGTGATGTTCGACTTCTCCACCGACCTATACCGTATTTTCGATGTCGGCCCTCAAAAAAACTTTTCGGCCGAAACAAACCTTGTTTTCGATCCCGCTTCGAAACCGAATCTCAAGGCCGAAATAGCGTCCGACTCGGATATTGGTACGCCACAGGTTGATAAAATTAAACACACACTGAGACCGCAGGTGATCTATAATTTTATACCCTATATCGATCATGACCAATTCCCCGTTACTGAACAAAGCCTGATTACCTATTCCCTGACCAACGCTCTAACCGCCCGCTCCCTGATTCCACCAACCGCAAACGCTGTTCTGCCACCGGTAACCAGTGCCCTCAAGCCGACTTACTCATACCACCAGTTCGCCTACTTGAAGCTACAGCAAACCTTTAATATCGTTGAATATTACGCCGATAAAGTCGAGCGTCGCCCATTTTCGAACATAACCGCCGAATTCCAGTTTAATCCGTCTTCCTATTTGTCTTTCCAATCCGATGCACAGTGGTCGCCTTATGAAAATTATCTCATCACCCATAATGAGAACGTGACCATTAGGGACAAGCGCGGTGACAGTCTGTCTATTGAACATCGGTATTCCCGACTTGCAAACGAATCGCTTTATGCCCTGCTTCGTCTAAAGTTGACCGATCGCCTTACCGCAAGCTTCGAATACGAACTCGACGTGTTTAACGACGAAGTATTCAGATCCAATATAGGCCTTTCCTACACCAAGCAGTGCTGGTCCCTCGATGTGCGCTACATAAATGAGCCTTTGAATAACGAGGAGCGATATGAATTTCTGGTCACCTTACACGGTCTCGGCCAGTTGGGCACCCAGGTTTCGGGAGGTGGAAGTGGTGAAGAGGAATCGGAGCAATAAGGGCAACCCTAATCAACTGGGTAACAAATCATGATCATTGCAAAAACCCCTCTTCGCATCAGCTTTGTGGGCGGAGGCTCGGATATGAAGGCCTATTACTCCCAAAAAAAGGGCCTGATTGTATGCAGTGCCCTGGATAAATTTGTGTATGCAATTGTCAAAGAGCGCTTCGATGATATGATATACATCAACTATTCTCAAAAAGAGTGTGTGCGTCATGTATCCGAAATCGAGCATGATCTTGTCCGTGAAGCCATGGTCCTGACCGGGGTCACCAAGGGAATCGAAATCACCACGCTGGCAGATATCCCTTCCACCGGATCCGGCCTCGGTAGTTCCAGTTCGATCACCGTGGCCCTGCTGCACGCCCTCTACACCTACCGACATACCCTCGTTACGGCCGAACAACTGGCCCGTGATGCCTGTAAGATTGAAATCGATATTCTGGGCAAACCCATTGGAAAACAGGACCAATATGCCGCAGCTTACGGGGGTATTAATAAATTTACATTTTATCCCGACGGTAAAACAAAACGAACGCCGCTCATAATGGATGGGGCAACCCGACGCAAATTCGCGTCAGCATTACTTCTTTATTATACCGGCATTTCAAGGAATGCGGTCGACATCCTTTTTGAACAGACCCGCAATCTTTCCACATCGGAAAAATTGGCTGACATGGAAAAGATGGTATTTTTGGTGGAGCCCTTTGCCGAAGCCATGGCACAGGGCGATATTTTCGCCTGCGGGAAATTGATGCATCGCAACTGGGAACTGAAACAAAAGATGGCGGCGGGCATTTCCAATCCTGAAATCGAGGAAATGTGCCGCCGGGCCAGAAATACCGGCGCGATAGCCGCTAAAATTGCCGGCGCCGGAGGCGGTGGCTTTTTGCTGCTGATGGTTCCGATTGAAAAACAAAATTTTGTTCTTGAAGCACTTAAGGCATACCGTGAACTCCCCTTTATGCTGGAGGAAAGCGGCAGCAAAATTATTTTTGACGAAGGGTCTTATTCAAGCAAATAGGTACGGTGCGGCTCGATTTTTGCGGCCGGCACCTTCGATAAGGAAAAAAAATTTGAATATCCTGGTTACCGGGGGAGCCGGATTTATAGGCTCACACACCACCGATGCGCTGATCGCCAAGGGACACCGCGTGCGCATCCTCGATAATCTGCACAAAACGGTTCACCCCAAAGGCAAACCCGGCTATATTCATCCCCAGGCCGAGTTTGTTGTGGGCGATGTAAAAAACAAAGACGTCTGGGAAAAAGCGCTAAAGGATATTGAAGCCGTCTACCATTTTGCCGCCTACCAGGACTATCTGCCTGACTTCTCGACCTTCTTTCAGGTTAACACCGTCTCCACGGCCCTTCTTTATGAAATCCTGGTTGAACAAAAACTGGCCTCAAAGATCAAAAAGGTGACCATCGCGTCAAGCCAGGCCGTCATGGGTGAGGGAAGGTATAAATGCCCTGCCTGTTATGAAAAGGAGCCCGTTTTTTTGTATCCGCTGATTCGTTTGGAAAACCAGCTCGCGTCTGCCAAATGGGAGCATCAATGCCCCGTGTGTCGACAGGTGTTGCAGTGGGTGCTGTCGGATGAGTCTGTAAGCAATCCATGCAATCAATATGCAATCTCCAAATATTCACAGGAGCAGATTGCTATTCAGCTCGGGAAAAGATACCATATTCCCACCACCGTCATGCGCTATTCAATTGTTCAAGGTGCGCGCCAATCTTTTTATAATGCGTATTCGGGCGTCATGCGTATCTTTGCCCTGTCACTTTTTTTCGACCGGCGGCCGATTATTTTTGAAGATGGCCGGCAGATTCGGGATTTTGTTAATATTGATGATGTCGTTCAGGCCAATCTGATGGTTTTGGACCAGAGCCAAACCGATTATCACATTATTAACGTGGGCGGCGGCAAGGCCTGGACGGTAGCCGGCTTTTACGATACCATGCAAGCAGTGGTCGGCAAAGAAATCGAACCCGTTAAGGCGGGTTATTACCGCTATGGAGATACACGCCATATTGTTTCGGACACAGCCAAACTGACCTCATTAGGATGGCAACCAAGCCGTGGCATCAGGGAGAGTATCCAGGCCTATTGGGAGTATCTTCATAGCCAAGAGAATTTGGATGACATCCTTGGATTTGCGGAAAAGCATATGAAACAATTGCAGGTCATACGCCAAACCAAACACTCCCGCTAAACGGAACCCTAGGGTTCTTCAAATAGGGATTGACCTTTTTGACAGTTATGATATCTGTCCTGCTTTTTCATAATAAAGAGCCAGTTTCAAAACGTTTCAGTTTGATTAAGGTCAAGGAAAGCGAAAATTTTTACCGCAGGAATACATTGAGTATTTTGAGGGATGAAATTTGAGTTTGACGCAGAGATTGGCCGAAATGGGGTGTTTTAAAATTGGCTCTAAGGAGAAAAAATGAACATCAAAGCATTGGCACATCAATACATCATTGATTTGAAGGATGTATTGGAACGATTTAATTTTGAACGTTTCGAAGAGGTGGTAACCTTGATCCTGGATGCGTATGACAGGGATCAGCGCATTTTTACCATGGGCAACGGAGGCAGCGGATCCACCGCCTCACATTTTGCCTGCGATATCAACAAGGGCTGTTGCATGGATCTTGATAAAAAATTTAAGATGATCTGTTTAAACGATAATATTCCCACCATTCTGGCCTTGAGCAACGATGTTTCTTATGATGTGGTTTTTGAAGAACAATTAAAGAACTTCTTCTCCTGCGGTGATTTGGTTATCGGCATTTCAGGCTCGGGCAATTCCGAAAACGTGTTGCGGGCGATCAGGTATGCCCGCCGGAATGATGGCAAAACCATCGGTTTTTCGGGATTTTCGGGTGGGAAGCTTTCGCAGATGGTGGATGTCTCGCTAGTGGCGGAAGTCGATGACATGCAGAAAATTGAAGATATGCATATGATCGCGGTTCATATGATCATGCAATCCGTGCATAGCACCCTGCATACCGCATCGGAAACGGGGCCTAAATGATACAACCCGATGAGCTAGTCCGATCATGGTATGTCCTGCATACCAAAAGTCGATTCGAAAGCGTGGTCAATGATGGTTTGCTTAAAAAATCGTTGCCGGTTTTTCTGCCCAAGATTTTAATAAAAAGCAAGCGCCGAGATCGTGAAAAAATGATTCGTGTGCCGCTTTTCCCGGGATACCTGTTTGTCAAAACCGATCTGAATCCTGCCGAACATATCGAAATCGTAAAAACCATCGGTGCGGTGCGGTTGATCGGCAACCGTGATCGCCCTGTGCCGGTTACCGATGAAACCATCGACTCCCTGAAAATCATGATTTCAACCGATCTCCCGATTTCAACCGGATCACGGCTTAAAAAGGGCGATGTGGTAATTGTAACTCATGGCCCCTTTGCGGGCGTCACCGGAACTTTTATCCGCTACCGTGGGAGAGACCGCGTGATTGTGCATGTCCAGGCCCTGGGACAGTTTGCCGCGGTTGAGGTCGATGAAGCGGATATCGAACGACGCCCGGATATATTGACCTAACTCATCAAAACCCCTTCCCCGACTCTCTTTTTAAACAAATTGACACAGTTAATTTCCAAATCCAGCAATTTTGCGATCCTAAACTTGGCGTCGATTCCCTTGGCAACCCCCGGGCATTCATTGACGGTTCCCAGATCCATCTCCTCCCTGACCTCCCGCATGGCAATAGGATCGGCTATATCAGCCACGCCAATTCCCAATTTGTCGGCCACATATTTTTTTGCTGCGTCAATCTTCATCGCCCGGTCGAGTTGCAGTCGCGCCACCAGATCTCCGGCAGCCC
>CAZNFS010000045.1:0-18908 GCA_964572695.1 uncultured Desulfobacteraceae bacterium | reverse complement strand
GGTTTCACGCTGACGCCCAGGTCCACCACATTAAAACCGGCCCCCTGAAGCATCATGGAAACGAGGTTTTTACCGATGTCGTGCAGGTCCCCCTCTACGGTTCCGATCACCAAGGTCCCCAAACCGGCGCTGTCCTCCTCCGACAAATGGGGTCTAAGAATCTCCATCGCACCCTGCATGACTTTGGCCGAGCGAAGCACTTCGGGGATAAACATTTCTCCGCTCTTCATCCGCTGGCCGACCACATCCATCCCCGGAATAAGTCCGCTGTCCATAATTTCCTTGGCTGGAATACCGTTCTCAAGAGATTCGGCCACCAATTTGTTAACGGCTTCAACATTGGCATTTATCAGCTCTTGTGCCATTTTCTCGTATGCTTCTGACATTGCAACTTCTCCTTTTTGTTTTTTTGTTTATGCTAAAAATAATGATTTGTTTTTGAAGTCCTCCTATACCAAAACACGCTTTATGGGCCCTCCTTCCCTCTGGTATTTACTCAATTCCGCTCAAGAACTCCGCCTTTTAAGGCGGGGAGCCTCATTAATACCGCTTTTTGCTTTGTTTTTCCGCTGCTTCGAATTCCCTTATCATCTCCTGCATCGCCTCCGCCGCCCCCAGGGGCAACTCCGGCGGCTGATGATTTTGGAGAATATTGATTACCGCCCTGTAAGCCTGTTCCTGTATGTATTCCCCCTGCGTCAGTTCCATCCAATCGTTCCGCGACCGGCGGTCAAACAATTTGGATTGGGATTGACTGCGCATGGTATGCATACTGTGATCATGGGCGATATATGCGCCGCCCGGGCCTACCTCATGGATGACATCCATGGCCAGGCTTTCATCATTGACGGCAACCCCCCGCAGGGTATTTTGAATCATGCGGATCATTTCCGCGTCCAGCATCAGTTTGGCATAATCGATCGTCATCCCCTGTTCCAGCACACCGCAGCCAAAAGAGATATTGGCCCCCGATAAGGCACTCAGGGTGGCACTGAGCGTGAATTCGTATCCGGACTGAATATCGGGCAATTTGCTGTCCGAACCGCCCCCGCCCACAAAACAGGGCAGACGATAGTATTGGGCCAGCTTTACAAGAGATGCATTGATGCGCCCGAACTCGGGTGAACCGAGGGCGGTGGTACCGTACCTCAGATCCAGAATCGTGCTGCTGCTGCCGTAGGTGCATGGCGTTCCTTTGCGGGTCAGCTGGGCCAGAACGATGCTGCTCAATACCTCGGCGTTGTGGGTCACCAGTGTGCCTGCCAGTGTTGTCGATGAGGTGCCGCCCGAAAGGGAAGCGGGCATTATTAAGGTACCAATCCCCAATCTGGCTGCCTCGATGATGACGTCGCATGTATTTTGGGGAAGCGCGAGAGGACTTATGGGACAAACGGTGACGCTGAAAAGAGGTCTTTTGAAAAAATTGTCTTTTCCGCCGGCACAGGCCGCGCCAAGCTCGACCATCACGTCTAGAGCACGGGCGGAATCGGCCCCCAGAAAAAGATGCTTACCGGTATGGGTCAGCATCGCCTCGAGGTTATGGACGGACTGGGCGCTCTCCGGCACGTCCGTGGCATTGACAGTGCGTGTGAGAACACAAATTTCATCCAGATAGTCACATACGCAGGCGATTTCACCCAGGTCTTTTTTGGTTGCCCGTCTAACTTCCCGTGTTTCCGGATCGATAACGTTGACACACCCCCCAAACGTCGTAAATCCCACCCGATTGGGTTCAGCCACAAAATCATCATCCGGATTGCGGGCATCGTAGACGATTATCCGGGGCGCCCAATAGGCGCATTCCTCCGCCAGATATGATGGGATTTTTACAATTCCATAGCCTTCAAAACGTTCCACCGTGGCGCCGCCGCCATGAAAAATTTCCAGGGCTTCTGCGCTCACAACTTTAATACCGGTATCTTGCAGAATCTGCAGCGTGGCATAATGGATTGAATCGAGCTCATCCCTGGAATGGGCGCTCAATCCAAAACCCGCTGTTGTCCCGATACCGCTTCTGGAAACTCTTCTCATTGTACCCCTTCTGCTTCGACAGGTATCCCGTTGTCGTCGCAAACGCCGAAATCATTAGACGTACTAATCCAACGTTTCCAAGAATAGTTGCTGAAATATCTGATCAGACTTAAACCCTGTGGCTGATAGCGGGCGATAGGAAGATGTCCTCCAGAGTCGTTGGCCATGACACGGTTCTTCTGCCAAAAAAGAATTTGATCGGAGGTGACCCTGGTGGTCATAGACACCTCGTGCCCAATTTAGATAAGATAGCTTCTGAGAAGCAATTCCCCTTAGCTTGCCAAATTTAAAAATGCAATACCAATTTTACGATTTGTTGAAAAAAAATCAAAAAAATCCGTATAGTGCATTCATACCCTGTTTGAGTAATGAAATCCGCTTTCTGACAAATATTTAAAAAAAGGTAAATTTCGAATTGCTTTTTGCGCAGAACATATAATATGAAGCGATCCGCCATAAAATATTTTGTATCCGTTCAAAGGTTCAGGGTTCAAAGGTTCAAGCAAAGAATTTCGTTATGCTTCAAATTACAGAAAGGCTTAAAGCATGAACGCAATGAAGCCCCGGTGGACAATGCATGACCGGGTTGCCGCCGTTCTCAATCAACAAAAACCGGACCGTCCTCCGTTTATTGACCGCATGGAACTCTGGTACCAGACAAAGCTTCAAGCGGGGACCCTTCCAGAAAAGTTCAAGGGAATGTCCTTAAACGATATCCATCGGGCAGTGGGAATCGGCCGACAAAAATTCTCCCCCCCTTATGCATTTAAGTTGCGGGGGGTGGAGGTTGTTTTCACCTTTCAAGACCGAATCATTTTTCAGGAATCGGAACCGCTGATGGATTATTTTCCGGCCGCCTGGGCTCCGGATCAGGTTCCCCGTGATCAGCCCGGCCAAACCCTGATCGAATTTATTACCCCTGTCGGCAAAGTCAGTTTGGGCTATGTCTTTGCCGAAGATCTGATCTCCATGGGGGGTATGGAACCTTTACTCAAGGATCATCTGATCAAAGAAGAGAACGATTACCGCACCGCCGAATATATCATCGAGAGGGCTGAATTTGTACCGCGCTTCGAGAACATATATGCCGATTCGGAAATGCTCGCAGAAAACGGTTTTGTCGTACCCAGCCTTCATCGCATTCCGTTTCAACAGGCACTGCTCGAATATCTGGGAGAAATCCCCTTATTCACAGCCCTCTATGAAAGCCCGCAACGCTTGAAACGGCTGATCGAGGTTTTAGATCAGCATTTGGTTGAAATTCTTCATCGGCTGTCTGACTTAAGCGTCCTCTATGTAGAATTCCCGGACAATCTGGATGGATTCATGACCAATCCCAATCTGTTTCAGGAGTACTGCCTGCCCTATTATCAAAAGTATGCCGACATTCTCCACGGGCAGGGTAAAAAAGTCGGCGCTCACACTGACGGAAACCTGAAACCCTTACTTAAACTACTGACCGAGTCCGGCCTGGATGTGTGCGAATCGTTTTCTCCCGCACCATTGACCGAATGCACCTTCGAGGAGGCCTGGGACACATGGCAAGAGGGTCCGCTTATCTGGGGCGGTATCCCATCACCCCTGCTTGAAAAAAGGACTTCGGAAGGTGAATTCAAAGCTTATGTCGAACGGCTGCTGCATGGTATCGGAAACCGACCGATCATTCTCGGGGTTGGCGACATGGTCTTGGGAAATAATTTAATCGAGCGGGTCGAATACATTGCCCAAAAAATAGCCGAGTCTGCCACGGACATCGGCAACCAGACTTAGGAGATTATCGGTATGCACGATCGGATGCGAACGTACTCTCAGGCGGAATTGACCCGGTTACACGGCGCCGCCATGGACTTACTGCAAAACACGGGCGTTTTATTTGACGATGAAGAAGCCATCGCTATCTTTAAAAAAGCGGGTTGTAAGGTGCAGGGAACGACCGTCTTTCTGACCGAGAAAAATGTTACCCGCGCGCTCGAATCGGCCCCGGCCCGTTTTAAGCTGACGGCGCGCAACCCCGAAAAAAGTATTACCATCGGGGGCAACGGCTTCGGCCTGGCACCCGGTTACGGCGCACCCTTTTTGATTACGGCGGAGGGTGAACAACGCAATACGACCCTGGCCGATTACCATGATTTCTGCAAATTGGTACAGACTTCACCCAGCCTCAATGTCAATGGATTTTTGATGGCAATGCCCTCGGACGTGCCGGCCGAAACATCGCACCTGGACATGCTTTATGCCAACATGGCTCTTTGTGACAAACCCTTTATGGGAAGTCCGGTCTCCGGACCCGCTATTAAAGATTGTATCCACATGGCCGGCATACTGTGGGGAGGCCGGGAAAGCCTCAAAGATACGACGATCCTGCTGTCACTCATTACGCCCCTGTCCCCGTTTCAGTATACGTCGGAGATGGCCGCCTCAGTCATCGAAATGGCCCGGCACAACCAGGGCTGTGTTTTCGGCGATCTGATAATGGCCGGTTCTTCCGGGCCGCTGAGTCTGGGAGGATTGCTGGCCCAGCAAACCGCGGAGATTCTGGCCGGCGTGGCGCTTACGCAATTCGTCCATCCCGGTGCACCGGTCATCGTGGGCGGAACATCGGGAATTACGGATATGCGCACCGGCGAATTGGCCATGGGCGCCCCGGAAGTTGTAAGGATCACTTCGGCCACGCTCCAGATAGCGCAATTTTACAATCTGCCGGTCCGGGGCGGATATGCGGTAACCCATGCGCATCTCCCGGATGCCCAGGCCGGATTCGAATCGGCCCTGGGACTTTATACCGCTTTGCGCAACGGGAGTAATTTTATCCTGCATGCCGCCGGTATTTTGGGATCATACAGTGCCATGAGTTTTGAGAAGTTCATTATCGATGAGGAGCTATGCGGGATCATACTGGAAACATTAAAACCGATAGAAATATCGGATGAATCGATCGATCTCGACCTGATCAAAGAGGTCGGCATCGGCGGAAACTACCTGACCCATCCCAAGACCTATGAACAATGCCGTTCCGCCTTTTATGACAGCAACCTCGTCAACCGCCATGGATACGCCGCCTGGCAAGAGGACGGGGAAAAACCGATTCACGCCCAGGCGACCGAGGTTCTGTCCGAACGGCTTAACACGTATACCCAGCCGGACCTCGACCCCCAAATTGAAAGAGATCTCGCGGCTTATGTCCGCCGGCGCAAAAACGGAGAGTAACCGTTCACAGATTTACTAAAAAAAATGAACGCCCAACACCGAACGTCCAACATCGAATGTTGAATCAAAGACAAAAACAAGGGCAAGAATCTAATTCTTTGGTGTTTGTTTTTCATTCGAGATTGGACGTTCGATGTTCAATGTTCGACGTTCACCTTTCAAAACAAACACGAACGGCATAAATATAACCTTTGAATGTTTACCAAACAGCTTTGCGCCTATGAGGTACCCACCACTTCTCTCTCGGCCTCTGCCACGATCTCGCGCAACCGGGCGGCCGTTTCCTCGGGAAGCGGCAGGGGTTCATAAGTTTCTAAAATATGGATCACCTTTTCCCGCGCCCGTTGATACATGTCCATGCTGCCGGCCGCCTCCCAATCTTCGCGCATGTGGCGGTCGATTAATTGGGTCTGGGATTGGGATTTCATATGATCAAAGGTCGTCGGGTGAGACAGATAGTCCCGGCCGACGCCCATCTCCTTGATCGTTTCCACCGACAGCGTTTTGTCATTAACCGGGACGCCGTTCATCGCGTGTTTTATCATTCCCGCAATTTCATTGTCGATCACCAGTTGCGCCAGGTCAAAGGTAATTCCCATTTCAAGCATCCCCAAACCGTAAATGACGTTGGCGCCTGCCAACGCGGGTAAAATGCCTGTGATGGTCTTTTCATGCCCCGACTGGACATCAGCCACCTTGCTGTCGCCCTAGCCGCCGGCCACGAAACAGGGCAGACTGTAATACCGGGCCAAGCGCGCCACCGCCGCACCGATCACTCCGGTTTCGGGGGAGCCCACGGTGGCGGTGGCCATTCTCAAGTCCATAGGACAGGTCGAACTCCCGTATAAAAACTGGGCCCCTTTGGCGGTCAACTGATCGAGAACCAGAGAGGACATCATTTCACAATTCTGTATCACCAGCGTCCCCGCCAGATGCACCGGGCTGGAACCGCCCGACAGCGCCATCCCGATCACCAAAATACCGAGACCGTTTTTGGCCCCTTCCATTATAATGTCCGTGTGATGCTGCGGCAGTTTGAGCGGGCTGATGGGGCAGGTGGCAAACGAAAGGAGGGGACGCTCTCTCAGTTTTTCGCGGCTTCCAACTATCGCCGCGCACATCTCCACTATCTTGCGTGCCTGGAAACCGTCCACCGGCCCCAGCCAGTGATGCTTTGTCGTATTGCTCAGCATTGCTTCCGCATTGTGAAGGGCCTGAACCTCCGGTGGTTTATCGTGAGAACACATGGCGCGTTCACACGTATCGATGTGCTCCAGATAATCGATCATGCGGACGGTTTTCTCAAGATCCGCCTTTGTGCTGTCGCGATGCTCACCGGTATGCGGATCCACAAACCGAATCCCTTCTCCAAAATTGGTGAAAGTGACCCGATCGTCTTCCAGAACCACATCAGCTTCGGGTACGCGGCCGCAGGCATAAAATGTGGCCGGTGCGGTTCGAAGGGCATCTTCTACGACCCAGCTGGGAAATTTGACGATTCTATTTTGCCGGTCGACGTTGCATCCGCCCCCTTCAAACAGATCCAGCGCCGTCTCACTTTCACAAAAAACCCCTGTATCTTTCAGGACCTCCAGGGTGGCCAGATGAATTTCATTGCATTCATCATCCGTCAACACCTCCATGCTTAACCCTGCATTACGTCTTTTTCCCGCTTTTAATCTGCGCTTCATTGGTCAACCTCCTGTCAATTATTAACCCGCAAAATCAAGTGCCCTCCATCACCACCAGTGCATCCACGGCCAGCGGTTTGCTTCCGGAAAGAATGACCGGGTTGATATCGATTTCCTTGATTGCTTCATGTTCCAGCCCGATCCGTCCGACCGTTATCAGAATTTGTGCCAGGGCCTCCTGATCGGCAGCCGGCATGCCGCGGATGGGCTCCAGGATTTTATGGGCCTTTATTTCATTCATCATTTCAAAAGCATCCCTTTTTTCCAGGGGAGCAACTCTAAAAGAGGTGTCTTTTAGAACTTCCGTAAAAATACCACCCAGTCCGAACATCACGCATGGCCCGAACTGAGGATCCCGGATGAGCCCAACCACCAGCTCGCGCTGTCCTTTGACCATCTCCTGGATCAAAACCGCCTTCCCGGAACCGGTCATGTCGGCCATGATTTCCTCAAAAGCCGTTACGGCATCTGATTCGTTGCGGACATCCAGCCGGATCAAACCCTTTTCGGTTTTATGAGCGATCTCCGCCGCACACCCTTTGATGACCAGCGGATAACCGATCTGTGCGACCGCTTTGATCAGATCCTCTTTTCGGTCCACAAGGACTTCACGGGTAACCGGTATCCCATAAGACGCCAAAAATTCTTTTGCTTCATACTCCGAAAGTGTTGTTCGCCCTTCTGCAAGGGCTTTTTCAATTACATGCATCGTTTGGTCTCCTCCTATATTAAAGATTTATTCGATCTATTTTCGTAACTATATAGTGCCCATCCATGGATATTTTAAGGGCTATACAAGTGTCCAATCAATAAATGCGGATTTTTTGTGTTGGACAAGGCCGCACAAGGGCTTGCGGTGAGGCGTACTCAGTGTACGCCGCAACCGAAAGCCCGCGGAGAACGCTGTCCAGCGGCAACTATGAAGAACGAAGTTCTTCGGCAAAAAGACCATTTATGATGGACGCTTACTGTAATCCCGCAATATTCTCAGCGCACGTACGCTTTCCACCGGATCATTGAAAACGGGAAACCGGTTTATGCTTTTGAAGTCTTCGATATGCTTCTTTTCGGCAAAAAAACTGAGCGCAATGGGTTTGTTGAATTTTTGGCCGAGCTCCTGTAAAAATTTCAACATCTGCTTGGGGTGCCCAATTTCATGTCCGAAAATGTCCGCCATGTGAGGTTCGTACATAAATGACAGCACCAAACCATCTATATCCTCCAATGCCAAACAATTTTCAAGCGTAAATACCAACGTGCCGATATCATGCACATCACCAAAATCCATCGGATTCGACATTCGGATGACGCCGCCCCGGCGCGATTTTTCAATTTGATCCATCAGTTGTCGCGGCAGCGCGGGGCATTTAAAGCCGTTTTGTTCACAGACATCTGCCAGAATTACCGAAAAGCCCCCCGACAAAGAAATGACCGCCAAACGATCTCCCTTCAGGGACGGCAATCGAAGCGCCTTGGCGCAGATGGTCATCTCGTGGATACTTTGCACCGGCACGGCACCCGCTTGCTTCAAAGCGCCCTTTACAATCCTGTCATTGTTTGAGAGCGCGGCCGTGTGAGATTTTGCGATGTCGGATGCGGTTTTGGTCGTATTCGATTTAAAAACAATGATCGGTTTTGACGATTTCCGGGCCAGCCGGACAAAATCCCGCCCATTTTCGATGCTCTCCAGATACAGGTGAATCTGGCGGGTTTCTTCATCCGCCATGAGATACTCCAAAAAATCGGTCTCTGTCAGATCCAGCTTGTTGCCCATGCTGATGATCTTTGAAAAACCGATATGTTCGTCTGAAAACTGATAGGCGCATTGCGTGGTGACACCCCCGCTCTGGACGATTAAGCCGATCGGTCCTTTTCTGAAATTCTGAGATTGCAGGGGATTAAAAGGCGTACACAGACCCGAACCGGGGCATATGACGCCGATACAGTTGGGTCCGATCACTCGAATTCCGTGGCGCCTTATGACCGCCAGGACTTCTTTTTCAGCTCGGCTGTCCTGGTCGTCGTATTCACTGAACCCGCCGGTTGAAATGACGACGCGATGGATTTTTTTCCGGCCGCAAATTTCCAGCGTATCCGCAACCACTTTGGCAGGCACCAAAATCACGCCCAGGTCGATTCCCTCGGGCAACGTTTCGGGATCGGTTATAATCTTTTTTTCATAGACATGCCCGGATTTTCGGCCTACCGGATAGATCTCACCCTTATATCCCATGCTCTGGCAGTTTAAAATAATATTTCGGGCCAGATTGCGCTGTTCCGCGGCCACGCCAAAAACCGCTATCGCAGATGGGTAGAAGAATTTTTTCATATGTTCGTATTTATTCCCAGCGACCCATAGCCTGCGAAATCCGGGTTGCCGTCTGAACGATCAAGCGGCCTAATTCCGCTTTTTTTTTCATTTCAAAGCTGAACACGGGCGCCGCGATACAGATACAGCCGGCCAGATCATCCCGGTGCTCATAAATCGGTGCCGCCACTCTCCGGATGCCTTTTCGCAACTCCTGGTCTTCAAAGGCATATCCATTTTTTCTAACTTCCGCCAATTGTGTCTCCAGGGTCTCAATTTTGGTGATGGTGTTCGCCGTTACAGCAGGAAGCCCGATCTTGTTCAATACACTGCGCATTTTTTCCGGCTTCATGTGCGCCAGGTAAACCTTTCCCACGGCAACCGCATGAAAATAGGGATAAACCCCACCAACTCTCGAATAAAGCCTGACGCCTTCACTCCCCTCGACCTGCTCGATCAGCAGCAGCTGATCCCGATCCAGGGTCGACAGCTCGATGGTTTTACGGGTTTGCCGGGCCAGTTTCTGCATGTGCGGCAAACCCACGGACCGGAGGTTTATCTTGTCCTGAAGACGGTTGCCCAAATACAAGAGCTTCATTCCCAGTTGATAATAACCCCGGCGTTGACTCCGGTTTAAAATTCCGCGGTCGCACAACGTATTCAGAATCCTGATGAGCGATTGGCGTGGAATGGCAAGCCGTCGCATCAATTCCGAGAGGGACAAGGCGGAGTCGCTGGCGGCCATGAGCTCAATTACGTCTACGGCTCGGTTTATGGCGGGGGTATGCGGTGATTTCTTGGTTTCCATATTAAAATACCAAATATGGTCATATTTGTACCTTATTTGGTATTTATTTGTCTTTTGGCAGCGTGTCAAGCGATAACTTCATCGTCAAGCAATATAACGTCTCGGAATTTACTCAACTCAACTAAATCACAAATATACTAATGGTAACCGGTTTATGCCAACTAACACATTACCCCATTATTCCAATTGTGACCGAAGCGAACTAACTTGTCCCTCTTTTCCTGTTCTTCCAATGGGGCAGGCAAATTCACATCTGCGGCAATTGCGGACCGTCCGGATCGGTTTATCCATTCCTGCAATCGTTACTTCCTTGGAATTCTTCTCATCTAAGAGCATCTGGGTGTTGCAAGTAAGACGATTGTAATGGCCGGTTCTGGCCGGCAGTTGATCAATTCCGAATTCCATTTTAGAAAAAACGATGTGCTGAAAAGATTTTTGAGGGCAAACACGGCGGCAGGGCATATCGCAATCAATGCAGGGGTCGAAGTCGAGCGGTTCTGTGCCGGGGAGTAAATTTTCGGTCAGTATCACCCGCAAACGCACGCGGGGCCCGAATTCAGGTGTAACAAAGAGGTTGTTTTTGCCGAGACATCCCATTCCGGCCATTACCGCTGCATCTTTGAGCAGGATACCCCCATATTCAATATGATAGGGTAATTTTTGAGTATTGATATCTTTTTCCTGTACCAACCAGTTGTGGAGTTTATCAGCAATCGTCATCAGGATACGGTTGCCGGGTGTTCCACCGCTAACTCCCGCCTGCCACCAATCGAGCTCCGGATTTGTTTTTGGATGCGCTATCGCAATGGTGATGGCCGATTGGGCCCTCTCGGGCCACGCGATCTTCCCCAGGCTTACCTCACCGGTTCTATTTGCCGCGGTATTATAACTATTTCCTTTCAGCTTCCCATAAATCAAATGCGAAGGCGAATTTTTCAACGCGTTTACGTCCGCAATTCCCACCAAATCCGCCCCGAATTCTTTGGCCTTGGCAATAATCTGATCCTTTATGGATTCCTTTGTATTTCCGGTCATCATAAGGCCTCCAAGTTAAATGACGTCCATCTAGAAATAGCATCTTCCCTATCAGCTATAAGATCTTTTAGTGAACGGTTTTTTAGTATTTATTTATGCCAGTGCTTCGAGGGCCTGAAGGATCACATGCTGCAACTCAGATGGGGTGCACCGGTCGATTTCAATATTTTCATTCACATACGCGCTCTCGATACACGCAAGGATCTTATCCTCGCGACAGGACACCCCCTTTAAGTAAGATTCTATTCTCTCTAAAGCGTCCAGAGGTCGCACACCGTGATACCATCCCGTCAAAGAACAGTCGATTATTTCCAGATCCTTTCTTAACACACGTGCCCTTATTAAAGGTCCTTGCGGAATTTTCTTTATGTGTTCACAAAGTACGGCCTCATGGGATACATCCTTAAAGCGCCTGGCGACAGAATTGGCCCGAAACCAGGCCTCGTTGTCATACTGGTTCAAAAGCTCGCTTTCATAACGCTTTTCGATTTCGGAAAGATCTCCGGGTGCAAGCTCGATTCTGAAAAACTCGGAATGGGCCCCTTTGACAACCTCTTTAACTTCATCGATTTCGATTCTTCGACTCAATGCCTGCTCAAGCGATCCGACCCTTTCGGATACGGACTTTTCCTCCTTGTCCGAAAATTTCTCTGCCGGACCCGGCATGGCCAATTCGACCACATCATAGGGAATCGGCCATACGGTCAGACCCATCCGGCAGCAGATGCAGGGACCAAAAAAGGAAATGCTGAACGGCCCGATCTTTTTCCAGACGCCATGGGTGTTGACCTCTAGATCGTTGATGGGGCGGTGTCTGGCCGTTAACCCCCATTTTTTGGAAAAGGCTGCGGCCAGTTGACGGTTCATCAAGGCAAACACTTCCGCAATGGATCCCGGAACGCGCTCTCTTTGAATGTAGAGGACATTCATGATGTAGCCCGGGTGTCCAAAGATGGTCCCCGGCGTTGGAACGCGCTTCACAATGATTCCCTCGCTCAGACAATATTCGTAATTAAGGTCCACCTCCGGATCGTTTTGTCTTCCCATCACGATGCTCGGTTTGCGATGGGTAAACATCGCCAGGGTTTCGGGGACCGCTCCTTCGGCACAGGCCCTTGCGATGGCCGGAGAGAGGCTCATCGTCGCTTCGGCATAGGAGTTTACATCCATTTCCAACAGGCGCCATACGGTCTTTTCCATTTGTCCTGCCTCGCTATTTTTGGAGTTTTCAGCCCTGTTTCTTTGCGCATAATCAATCACAAATCAAGGTTCAAATTGATTTTTGTGTTATTGCGGCGCCGGCAATATTTATATTTGTTTGACAAATCACCTTTTGATAAGGGAAATGGGTGTGATACCCTGATCGAATCAAAACTCGATTAGATGTTACTCGTTATCGGTTATTGGTTGTTGAGCCTTTTTCCGCCCACTTGGGATTCAAAAGTATTTAACGGGGTTGCACATGAAAGATGACTCACTGTTGGTACACAGCGGCAGGGATCCTCAAAGACACTACGGGGTCGTTAATCTTCCGGTTTATCACGCCTCAACCATACTCTATCCGAGTCTTGCGTCGTTCAAAAAACGCGCGGTCGGGAAACGGAAATATCGCGCTGTTCGTTATGGCGCCTACGGGACGCCGACCACCGACGCCCTGGCAGATGCCGTAGCGGAACTGGAAGGCGGGCAGGGAGCCGTGGTGACGTCTTCCGGCCTGGCGGCGGTCACCTTTGCGATTACGGCCTTCGTCGGGCAGGGGGATCATATATTGATGGTTGATTCCGTTTACAGTCCTACACGTGAATTCTGTGATACAGTTTTAAAACGCTTTGGCGTGAACACCACCTACTACGACCCTCTGGAAAGTGAACGCATTTCAGCATTGTTTCAACCCAACACCCGGCTCATTTTTTGCGAATCCCCCGGGTCTCTGACATTCGAGGTCCAAGACATACCGGCCCTTGCGGCCGCCGCCCACCAAAGAGACATTCTGGTGCTGTTGGACAACACTTGGGCCACCCCGCTCTTGTTTAAACCGTTCGACAAAGGGGTCGACATTTCGATTCAGGCCGGCACGAAGTATATATCCGGTCACTCAGACCTGGTGATTGGAATTATTACGGCTCGAACTGAAGCGCTGTTTCGGCGGGTCAAAGACACGACTATGGTTTTTGGAGAAATCGCCGGACCGGACGACTGTTATCTGGCGCTGAGAGGATTGCGCTCAATGGGGGCACGCATGAAGCAGCACCAGACCACCACGTTGAAAATCGCCCGGTGGCTGCAGGCGTGCCCGGAAGTCAAGCGGGTTCTGTTTCCCCCGCTGCCGGAGGATCCCGGTTACAAAATATGGAAGCGGGATTTTGAGGGTGCCTCGGGTGTATTCGGGCTGGTGCTTCACACCGAGGCAGAGCAGGCTGTTGCCCATATGGTGGACGGATATCGGTTTTTTAAGATCGGTGCCAGCTGGGGGGGCTACGAAAGTCTTGTTTTACCCTCCAGTCTTAAAAAAATTCGGACAGCCAGCCGGTGGACCGAATCGGGCTATGTACTGCGCTACAGCATCGGCCTGGAAGATCCCGATGACCTGATCACCGATCTCGCGCAAGGATTCAAACGCCTTAACGACGCTGTCAAATCCTGACGGCCCGGAGAAAATAACCGGAATACCGAATGATCTTGAGAGTCCATTAGTTTGTAACTTCTCAATAAGTCCTGGTAAAAGCTCCTGGATTCCCGCCTTCGCGGGAATGACGATTCGGTCTAAGTGCCTGTCATTCCCGCGAAGGCGGGAATCCAGGAAAATCAAAAGGTTATGGATAGCGCTTATGGTTGCGCCTTACGGCTTGAAAAAATGCACTATGTGTCTTGCCTTAGCAGGAATGACAGAACTTTGGACTATGTAGCGAATGATGCCTTCCTGCGTTAAGACTTTAAAACAAATTCCGCTTAAATGGTTCATTGGTGTGTCGGCTGTTTTTCTATTTATTATCCTGATTCTAGGGTTACGATCGAAAGATTTTTCTTTTTCTGACAGGGTCAGCTGGACCACCGATCAACCCGGGATTCGCTTTAGTAAATACGGCATCGCCTATACAGATCCTTTTATTGACTGGGCCGAAACGAATCTCCCGCAATCCAATGGTTTTTCTATCGAAATTGCCCTGATGCCCGCCAGCGATCATGATGAAAGATTCAACTTCATTTTGGCCCTTTATAACGAAAAAAACAGTACGCAATTGGTAATGGGGCAATGGCGTTCGTGGATAATTTTGATGAATGGGGATGACTACGCCCACAAAAGGAGAACAAAGCGAATAACGATAGACACGGCGCCTTTGCCTCCGACAGCCCAATTGATAACCGTTACGACCGGGCCAAAAGGCACTAAAATCTATGTCGGCGGTCAACTGATTCGTTCCAAAAAGAATTTTACACTTAAGATACCAACGGGTGCAAAAAGCAGACTTCTTTTAGGCAATTCTGTTTATAACAGGCATTCCTGGAGGGGAGCGGTTCACGGGTTGGCGTTTTATCGATACCCCCTTACGGCTCAGGATGCCACCCGACACTTTAACGGATGGTCTAAAACCCGGAAATTCTCGTTTGCCAAGCCGGATAAGCCGTCCCTGCTCTATTTCTTTGATGAAAGCGGCGGCGCAAAAGTTCGCGATCATTCCGGTGGAGACCATCATCTCAAAATACCGTCTGGGGTGCCGATACTAAAAAAGGAAATTTTGGCCCTAACGTGGTATGAGTTTGAGTTCAACCGAAGTCATGTTACGGATGTTATTGTAAATTTATTGGGTTTTCTCCCTTTGGGTTTCATCTTAAGCGCGACCCTGATCAAAAGCGGTGGTGCGTTTGGGAAACAGGCTGTCCTGATCACGCTGGGGGTATGTTTTATAACAAGCCTGACCATTGAAATCATTCAAGCTTGGATGCCCTCGAGGAGTTCTGATCTGCTGGATCTGGGAGCAAATACTCTGGGGGCCCTGATTGGGGCGATATCGTGTAGAATTTTTAACCTATGGGTCTATAACAAAAGAACGTAGTGCCTTCCGGGCAAACTTAATTAACCTTTGACACGGATTTGCGCCTTAACGGCTTGAAAAGAGGCACAGATTACACTGCCCTTTATTTCATAAATGCGGCAGCATTTATGAAATGGAAGCATTGTTTGAACAATGATACCATTGTTCAAACAATATAAACCCAATCCGTGGCCATCCGTGAAATCCGTGTCTAAAAAGGAAATCCCTGTACAAAGAACTTAGGGCTTTGCCCAATTGGAATGTTGGAGCAAAATTCTAAGCCTCAAAACAGGTTTTCTCCCTCTTCAACAAACCGCCTGAAGCCATCGGCATCCTCACCGGCGGCTGCAATACGCCTGACACCCTCTTCAAGCGTGGCCAAATCAGCTGCAATCGACACCCTCAAAAAGTGCATGTCCTCTGCCCCAATGGCACAAAATGATCTCCGATCTAAAACAGCCACTTTGTGCCCGTAGAGGGCAAACATTTGAAACAGCGTTGAGGGCGATGTTTTTTGTTTTGTTTCCCGGGAAAGCCCCCGCAAGGCATCAAAGACGCCCAGTTTTTCACACAATCCTGAGATGTTTGGAAACAGGTAAAAAGCACCGCCCGGCTTTTGACACGTGATGCCGTCGATGGCATTCATTTTCTCAAAAATAACATCGCGCCTCTTTTCAAAAATCGCATTCATTTCAGCCTGCCAGGGACCGGATTGCGGATTTTCGAGCGCCTCCCGGGCCCCTTCCTGGTTGTAGGGCGGAATGCACGAGAAATAGTTGATGTTCATGGTCTTGAAAATATCGGCCTCCTGTGTTGTCGGCAAAACGGCGTACCCGATGCGTCCACCTGTCCAGGCAAACGATTTTGAAAGGCCGCTGCTGATGATGGTCCTTTTTTCCATTCCCGGAACGGAGGCGATTGAAAAGTGCTTTTGACCATCGAAAATAATGCTTTCGTACACCTCGTCGGAATATACACGAACATCGGAACTGCACCTGGACATTATAATCTCGGCAATCGAATGAAGCTGCTCTTCGGTAGCCACGCCGCCGGTCGGATTGGATGGAAAATTGAGAATGATGAGCTTGGTCTTTGCGGTTATCAGCTTTTCAAGCTGCCCGGGCGTGAAGGTGAAATTCTGCTCCTCTTTGAGGTGCAGGGGGGCCGGAACGGCCCCAAGGTATTTTACGAATGATTCGTAAATCGGGAAACCGGGACTCGGATATATGATCTCATCTCCGGGATTGCAGTATATTTGCTCTGTAAACCCAATGGAAGGTTTACCGCCCGGGAAGACACAGACGTGTTCCGGTGTAACCGTTAGACTACGGGTTGTATTGATGTGGTTTGCCACGGCCTTTCTAAAAGGGAGGATTCCTTTTGGATCACAGTAATGCGAGTTGTCCTGTTTGATCTGCTTTATGACCTCGTCTTTTACCCACTGCGGCGCGCTGAAATCGGGTTCTCCCAGATTGAGTTTGATAACCGGTGTTCCCCGGGATTCGACCTTGACGATGTGGGTTCCGATTTTAAAAGCGTTTTCCGTACCGATGTCAGCCGTGCGGTCGGCGTAGAGGGACATTTTCGCTCCTTTCATTTCTTGTAACCGTTCCAGGGTTCAAAGGTTCAGGGTTCAGAGGTTAAACGCCAACTGAATTTCAGGACGTGTATGATCCTGCCAAAGGTACCCTTACCATAGTAACTGCTCAGATTCAAAGTTGCTGGATTCCGGGTCTAAGGATAGAGAGCAAATAGGAAGACTGCAAAGTGATACCTCAAATCGTCAATCAACAATCATCAATCAACAATCTGGTTCCCCGATAAATCGGGATTTACGCTTCGCTCCAACCGGCTTTGCCGGGTTCGGTTCCAGCATCGCCAGCATCTGAGGGATATCTGTGGTTGGTAAATTGCAGACGAAATCCCGGCAGACATAAGCGGTCGCCTTTCCGTCGATGGCGGTCATGTTCGCAATATAAGGCGCCAGTTTGACGATGCGGTCGGCCTGATCCTTGTCCGCCGGTTTAAAAATCAATACCTTGTCTGCCAAAAACAGGGTTTGGATTGCCTTTAGCATGGCGACCGTGTCCGGGGCATCGGACCTGCCGACTACCACAATTTGAATATCCGTATAAAGGACATAATCCAAGGCCTGTATCAGGTGGGTAAAAGCGGCCGGATAGCGCTCTACGGAAGTAGAAAACGCTTTTAGGAGTTCCTCGGCCTGCAGGCTGTAATCGGTGTTACCTGTCATGCGGCTCAACCGCAATAGATTCAATGCCGCGACCGAGTTGCCCGAGGGAATGGCACCGTCCTGGGCCTGTTTGCTGCGCATAAAAAGCCTTTCAGCGTCAGAGGCGGTCTGGAACAGACCGCCCTCTTTATTATCCCAGAAATACGCCAGCATCATATCGTTAAGCTTTATGGCTTCCGTAAGATACCCGGGCGCCAAGGTCGCCTGATACAACTCGATCAAGCCCCAAACCATAAAGGCGTAATCGTTGAGCAGGGCGCTTATGCCCGCCTTCTCCCGGCGATAGCGCCTTAACAGCCGGCCCTCATCGTCGCGCATGCGGGTCAGGATAAAATCAGCCGCCTTCCGGGCCGCGCTGAGATATTTCGGTTCACCGAATGCCATGCCGCTTTTGGCCAACGCGGCTATCATTAAACCGTTCCAGTTGGTCAGAATCTTATCATCCTTAAAGGGCTGAATCCGTTTTTCACGGATGCTCAATAGTTTTTTGCGGATTGTTTCCAGCCGGAAACGAAATCGATCCTCGGGCAATCCCAGCTCTTTGGCGATTTGACTCAATCGTTCCTTGAGGTACAGGATATTTTTTTGATTGAGACGCCCCGACACTTCATCCAAGAAATTTCCCTTCGGCCTGACATTGTAAACCTGCTGCCAAAAAAGCGCATCCTCGGCGCCAAGGGCCTTTTCGATTTGAGCCGCTGTCCATAAATAGGACTTCCCTTCCTCCCCTTCGCTGTCGGCATCCTGCGCGCTGTAAAAGCCGCCTTCGGATGAAAGCATCTCCCTCTGGAGGTAAGTGGTGATCTCTCTGACGGTATTTTTATAGAGTGACTTTCCCGTTGTCTGATAAGCCTCCGTGTAAGCCATGACAAGCAACGCCTGGTCATAGAGCATCTTCTCAAAATGCGGTATCCGCCATTTAGAATCAGTGGCATAGCGGTGAAAACCGAAGCCCAGATGATCATAAATTCCGCCCAGGCGCATCTGCGTCAATGTCTTCTCCAGCATGGCCAAAGACTGCCGATTGCCGCTGCGATGATAATGGCGCAATAAAAAAGTCAATATGTGGGGACTTGGGAATTTGGGTTTTTTCTCAAAACCGCCCATGTGGTCATCAAAGCTGTCCGCCAACATTCCCTGGGCCCGCTCTAAAACCGCCCGACCCGGTACACCTGCGGATGTGCGCTCTTCCAAGCTTGCCATGTGGCTGATTATTCGCTCGGCACTGTCAAGTACGTCAGTTCTTTTTTGGGTCCAGATTTCGACCAGCTTCGGCAGGACTTGCATCAACCCTGCGCGCCCATGGGAGGTGTTTTTGGGGAAATAGGTGCCGGCAAAAAATGGTTTTTTATCCGGTGTCAAAATCACGGTCATGGGCCAGCCCCCGTGGCCGGTCAGAATTTGGGTGACGCGCATATAAAGCGTATCGATGTCGGGACGCTCTTCGCGGTCAACCTTGATCGATACAAAATTTTGATTCAGAAGGGCCGCCACCGCTTTATCCTCAAAGGACTCATGCGCCATTACGTGGCACCAGTGG
>CAZNFS010000044.1:0-19287 GCA_964572695.1 uncultured Desulfobacteraceae bacterium | reverse complement strand
TGATGCTTGGATTTTTTCTTGAAATTTCCTTAAATGTCTTGGGCATAATTTGCATAACCCCCACTGCACCCACCCTTGATTTAGCTTTTGCTTTCAATCTTGATTCTGCTACGGCTTGAGCCTTAAAATAAAGCCAGTCGAAGTTCACACCAAAATATCTCTTTGAATATTTTGAAAAATATTTGTCATACTTTATAACCCTGTTGTAGCGTTCAAAGGCTTGGACTTGAAAGGGTATTAACCCCAATAAAATTATTAGAATAATTTTCTTCATACTGATTTGAACTATATTTGATATTGACTAACTTGTTGTAGTTTAAAGTTTTTATTAACATTCATTCTGTGATCATACAACGGAATAATTACCAAAATTGCCATCTGCACGCATGAAAAAATTCTATTGCAAAGATCACGGCGTCACTGCGACGTCTTGAGCAACTGCCTGAGGTCGAATTCCGGGAGAATTGCAGAAAACCCACCTCGCAACAATCGAGGCAGAGAGCGGTTGACAACATGGCAGAATAGCGATCCGAATCCTCTCAAAATCACCCTCGGTAATAAAACTGCCACAAAGTTACCTTTTTACTACCACATTGTCACACTTTTTGCTTGACAGGGTCATTTGGTGATGATAGTTTGCGTCTGAATGTTCATTGCCACATTCATTCCTCCTTCCAATGGTGGTTTTTTTCAACGTCTCTTTCAGACGTTGAAAAGAACCACTCCTCCCTTTTCCTGGAAACCGAGTCATCCTGAACGCCCGCCGCCTAAACTGCGTCCTTGACATCCGGTGTTTATTGGCTTAAAAAACCTACTCTTTTGTAAACGAAACACGGACATGCATCTGGACCCTATCCTGCTTTTGGGCACATAATGAAATGGGAAAAAAACGCTTTTTTCTCTATACTTTTTCTATCCTGATCGCCGGAGGCGCGGTCCTGATGATTTTGTTAAACCGTCTTGATGAACCGGCTGTACCGAATCAACCATGGCATCGGTCGATACCGGTAAAGGAAACATCTTCAGCCAAGTCGGACATCTTTGTTTACTTTGCAGATCAAACGAGCACCTATTTAGTGGCAGAACAAAGATCCGTTCAATATGCACCGGATCCGACTGAATTGGGCCGAAATATCATCAACACGCTTTTAAAAGGACCCCAAAAGGATCTGGCACCGACGATTCCCAGCGGAACGGTTCTGCGCGCTTTTTACGTTGACCGAAACAGAACGGCCTACGCGGACCTTTCAAGTGCAGTTCAGAAGAATCATCCCGGGGGGAGCCGTTCTGAACTCATGACAATTTATTCAATCGTTAACTCTCTGGTTCTAAATATGCCGTCAATCGAGAGGGTAAAAATTTTAATCGACGGCGGGGAAGCAGAAACCCTGGCGGGCCATATCGATCTGAGCCTCCCTTTTAAAGCCGACATGCTGATCATAAGATGAATCCCAAAAACTACATTTCTCAAATCAGAAATATCGGCATCATCGCCCACATCGATGCCGGTAAAACGACGGTAACGGAAAGAATCCTTTATTATTCCGGCCGGTCTCACAAAATCGGTGAAGTCCATGACGGCGAAGCCGTTATGGACTGGATGCCGGATGAACAGGAAAGAGGGATTACGATTACCTCGGCGGTCACGACCTGTCCCTGGAAGGCATCTGAAATACAGCTGATTGATACCCCCGGGCACGTCGATTTTACCATTGAAGTCGAGCGTTCCCTGAGAGTGTTGGATGGTGCCGTGGGGGTCTTTTGTGCTGTGGGCGGGGTTGAGCCCCAGTCCGAGACCGTCTGGCGACAGGCCGACAAATATCATGTTCCCAAAATCGCCTTTATCAATAAAATGGACCGCATCGGAGCCGACTTTTTTGGCACGGTCGAGATGATCAAAGAGCGCCTTAATGCCGTTCCTCTTGTTTTGGCCCTCCCGGTCGGATCGGAAGATGACTTTCTCGGAATCGTCGACCTTGTCAACATGCAGCTGATTCAATGGGATGAAGAAAGCCTGGGAGAAGAATACACGGCTGAAGCCATCCCCAAAGCCCAAGCTGAAATTGCCGCTGAATATCGGGACAAGTTAATTGAAACCCTTGCCGAAGTCGATGATACCGTAATGGAAGCCTATTTATCCGAAACACCCGTTTCCAAAACGGTGCTTTTGAGCGCCATCCGCCATGCCACCATCGGTTTAAAACTGGTTCCCGTGCTCTGTGGCAGTGCGCTTAAAAACAAAGGCATCCAACCTCTTTTAGATGCCATCGTTCAGTTCCTTCCCAGCCCGGTGGATATTCCGCCGATAAGCGGGGTCGATCCTCAAACCGGAGAACCGATTGAATGCCCGGCCAACGACAAACATCCCCTGGCCGCTTTAATTTTCAAGGTCGCTATGACTGAAGGCCGTAAGCTCTCATACGTTCGAATTTATAGCGGCAAGATTAAAGCCGGGGGAGAAGTGTATAATCCTGCCCGTCAAGTCAAAGAAAAACTGGCCCGCATCTTAAAAATGCACGCCAATAAACGGGAGCGCATCGATACCGCCGTAGCGGGAAATATTGTCGGCATTGTCGGGCTCAAAGACTCTTTTACGGGCGAAACCCTCTGCCTTCCTTCACGACCGGTTTTGCTGGAGCAGATCGAATTTTATGAACCCGTTATCTCGGTTGCCGTGGAGCCCAAAACACAATCAGATCAGGAGAAGCTGGACCTCGTGTTCGCTAAATTTGTGGCCGAAGACCCGACCCTGCGGGTTCGCAAAGATGAAGATACCGGGCAGATGATCTTATCCGGAATGGGTGAGCTTCATCTTGAAGTCATCATCAGCCGGATGCGGCGTGAATTTAAAACCAGTGTCAATGTGGGCAAACCCCAGGTCGTCTATCGTGAATCACTTAATCGTCAGGCCGAAACGTCTGCAGTATTTGATAAGGAAATTGCGGGTCAGCGTCATTTCGGTGAAGTCCATCTGTCCGTTAAGCCGCTTTCCCGCGGATCGGGCAATTCTTTTCGATCCGCTGTCAGCGCGGAAACCATTCCGGACAATTTTATTCCTGCCATTGAAGAAGGGGTAATGGAATCTCTTGAAAGCGGCACCCTGTCGGGTTATCCGGTGCTCGATGTCGCTGTCGTCCTGACAGGCGGGACCTATAAAGAATCTTTGAGTTCCGAACTGGCCCTGAAGGTCAGTGCATCCATGGCCTGCAACCTGGCGCTTACCAAAGCTGAACCGTATCTACTTGAACCGATAATGAGCCTGGAAGTTTTTGTGCCGGAGATTTTTACGGGGGATGTCATCGGAGATCTGAATTCCCGCAACGGCAAAATCGAAGCCATAAAACCACATCAGGGAATACAGATGATCAAGGGTGTCGCACCCCTTTCGCGAATGTTCGGTTACTCGACCGCGCTTCGATCGGCAACCCAGGGCCGGGGTACGTTTACCATACAATTCTCGCACTTTGACCGCAGCTAGTTTCCATTCAGAAATTAATTTCCTTTCTTCTTACGCTCGGCCTCCTGTTTGCGAATGGTATCAAGCGCTGTTTCGATCTTCTGCTTTGTATCAGGATTAGGGGTTTGCTTTAGGGCACGCTTAAAATGAAAGCCCGCTTTATGTAGATTACCTTTTTTCTGATAATAAAAACCCAGATAGTAATGTGCTTCTCCCAATTCCCCTCGTTTACCAAAAGTTTCGCCCAGAAAATAGTAGGCCTCATCATAGTGGGGCTCTTTTTCTAATAAGCTTGAAAAAGTATCCTCGGCGTTCTGATATTGTCCCAATTCCAATTGCACCCGCCCCAGAAAGAAATAGCTTTCCGGATTATCGGGCCCGATACTGATCGCTCCCTTGAGGGTATTTAATCCTTTTAAAAACTGGCCGTCCAGGTAATAGACTTTACCGAGTTCGGTTAAAAGATCCGCATCAAAAGCTTTCTGCTCTAATGCCTTTCTGAAATGAAGGATGGCCTCCCGGCGATTCCCTCCCCGCGCCATCAGCAAACCATATCCGTAATGGGCTATTGAATCCATGGGCGTGGCGGCCAGCCTGCCGGAAAGAGATTGCCGCACCATCTCCTCATCACCATATAAGGCCGACAAACGCGTATGCGTTTTATGAAACAGCGGCGATTCGGATTTGGCGGCAGTTTGTGGCGCTGATGCAAGCCAGTTGTCAAGATAGGCAATCCGATCTTCGGAAGCCGGATGGGTTCGCAGGTAAGTCGGGACCTGCTTCGGTCCAAACCACTGTTGATCCCTCATCTTATTGAGGATCCTTACAAGTCCTTTTCCGCCATACCCGGCCTTTTGGAGGTATTGGAGTCCCAATTGATCGGCCTGTCTTTCGTCTTCGCGACTATAAGACAATGCGATCGACTCTCCCGCCGCAACCGCCCCCAGCGTTATCGCCTGCGAGGCGGCGGCGGAACCGGCCAGTCCCAGAAAAATACCGGCCGCAATTCCGGCCAGTACCCCGATTCCAATTTTTTTCCCGCGCTCTATCTTCTGTGAAATATGGCGGCTGGTCACATGTGCAATTTCATGGGCAATGATACCGGCAAGCTCTTCCTCGCTTTTCATTGCTTCAATCAATCCGCTGTTGACAAATATATGGCCGGCCGGGCTGGCAAACGCATTGTAATCGGACTTGTTGAGGACGTAAAAGTGATAGGTGAAGGGCTGGGTTGGGAGAACGGCAACGATTTCCGCTCCCACACTTTGCACATATCGTACGATCAGGGGATCTTCGACACGTTCATAGTGCCTGAAAACAACGCTTAAAAACTCCCGCCCCAGATTCTCCTCCTGCTCGATGGTGATGGCATAAGAATTGGGGGCCAGAACCAGGGTCGCCGCCAGGCAGACGGCGCACATCGTTTTTGATATTTGTCTTAGCCGGTTCATCAATGTCAACCATGCGGGCTAATACACTTTTCAAGCACCGTATTTTGTGTTACCCTCCTCAAAATTAAACTCAAGAGCCAATTTAAAAACGTTTCAGTTTGGTCAAGATCAAGACGGGCGAAAATTTCAACCGGAGGAATACATTGAGTATTTTGAGGATTGAAATTTGAGCCCAACGCGGAGATTGGCCCAAATGGGGCGTTTTGAAACCGGCTCTCAATTCAGGTTTTATTATGGCACACATCATCTGCATAGCCAATCAAAAAGGGGGCGTCGGAAAAACCACCACGGCTGTCAATCTGGCGGCGGCCTTGGCGGTTTCGGAAAAAAAGACCCTTCTGATTGATTGTGATCCCCAGGCCAATGCCACCACCGGGATTGGGCTAGATAAAAACAACATGCACAAAACCCTGTATCATGGTTTGATCGGGAAGGCTTCAGCGCCGAGTCTGATACTTGACAGCCAAATCGACACTTTAAAAGTGATCCCCTCACGGGTGGAGCTCATCGGTTTTGAGATTGAAATGCTGTCATCTCAAAATCGTGAAAAAGCCCTCAAACACCTCCTGGCTGACCTTGAAGACCGGTTTCATTACATCATTATAGACTGTCCGCCCTCCCTGAGCCTTTTGACCGTCAATGCCATGACGGCGGCCCACTTTCTATTGATTCCGCTGCAGTGTGAATTTTATGCACTTGAGGGCATCGGACAGCTTTTACAAACGCACAAACGAATCAAGCGTAGTTTGAACCCGGATCTGGAAATCACCGGAATTCTTCTGACGATGTTTGACCAGCGCACAAATCTCTCCCATCAGGTTGCCGAGAATGCCAAATTTCATTTTAAAGATTTAGTCTATAATACCATGGTTCCTAGAAATGTTCGCTTGGGCGAGGCCCCCAGTTTCGGCATGCCCATTCTGCTTTATGATGTCAACTCGGTGGGTGCCAAAAGCTATTTTTCCCTCGCAAAGGAGGTCATGAACCGGCATGGTAATTAAAAAAAACAGGGATCTCCCCGCCAAAAAGCGAAAAAAGGTCGCCCTTGGACGGGGCCTTGAAGCCCTCATTCCCGATATCGACTCAATTTCACCCGATGCCAAGGAATATCTGGAATGCGATATTCAGGCGATTTACCCCAACCGCTATCAGCCGCGCAAGCGATTTGCGGCCGAAGAGCTTACGCAGTTGTCCCGATCAATCAAAGAACAGGGGGTCATTCAACCCTTGCTGGTATGCAAAAGCGACAAAGGTTACGAACTCATCGCCGGAGAAAGACGGCTCCGGGCGGCTAAAATGGCCGGGCTCGATCGCGTGCCGGTGGTTGTTAAAGATGTTTCCACAGCAAGCCTGATAGAGATGTCCATCGTTGAAAATGTTCAACGCCAGGATTTAAATCCACTTGAAGAAGCCGAGGCCTATCATAGCCTGATGACAACCTTCGGTCTCACTCAGGATCAAGCCGCAAAGCGAGTCGCTAAAAGCCGATCTTCGGTCACCAACCTTTTACGGCTGCGCCAATTACCGGACCCGATAAAAAACAGTATCCTGGAAGGAGCCTTGACCGAAGGCCACGCGAGGGCGCTTGTGGGGATTAAGACACCCGCTCAGCAACGGGCGGTTTGGAAAACGATTCTATCTAAAAATCTTTCTGTTCGTGAAACCGAAGCGTTGATTAAAAATTTAAAACCGAAAGCCACGCAACCGAAAAAAACAACTCCAAACACCGAGCAGATTTACTTCTCAGATCTTGCGGCCGAAATCTCCCGCCAGCTGGGCACAAAGGTTCGGATACAAAAGCGGGGCCGGGGCGGCAAAGTTGAAATCGAATTTTACAGCGACGATGATCTTGATCGGCTGATTGACCTGTTGAAACGCTCAGTTTAAGTATATGTCTTTGCACATCATCATCGACGGCTACAACATGATTCGCCAATCACCCGCTTTGAGTACGATCGAACGCCAGGATTTACAGCTCGGCCGCGAGGCACTGGTCGATTCTGTGGCGGAATACAGGCGCATCAAAAACCATAAGATTACCATCGTCTTTGATGGTACCCGGGCACATCTGCTTTCCAAACGTCACGATACCTTCAAGGGCATCACGATCAAATTTTCAAACCCGGGCGAAACAGCCGACACCGAAATAAAGCGCATCGCCGCTCAAGAAAGGGAAAAAGCACTTGTGGTCACCTCAGACCGTGATATCATCCGATTTGTTTCCGCCCGGGGAGCCGCCACGATGAGTTCGGATGCGTTTGAAGAAAAGATATGGATGACGTCCTACATGATGTCCAAAGGGATCGTTTCTGAAGAGGGCGAAGAGGCCCACGGCTGGACTCCGACCACACGCAAAAAGGGACCTCATAGGCGCCTTTCCAAAACTGAGCGCCGTAACCGGATCAAAATTCGAAAACTTTGATGCAGGGATGGTGAGTGATGAAACGCATAGCTGTCATTGATGGCCAGGGCGGCGGTATCGGCAGTACCATTATCAAGAAACTAAAACTCCTGTGTGCGGAAGACCTTGAAATTATCGCCCTGGGGACGAATGCCATCGCCACCACGCAGATGCTCAAGGCCGGAGCCAACCGGGGGGCTTCGGGACAAAATGCGATCGTCCAGTCAACCCAGTCCGCAGATCTGATTATGGGACCGATCAGCATTATTATGGCCCATGCCATGCTGGGCGAAGTAACCCCCCAAATTGCCGAAGCAATAGCCAAGAGCCCGGCCCAAAAATTATTTATTCCGCTTTCCCAGGAAAAAATACGGATCGCCGGCATTGTCGCTATGCCGCTTCCCGAGCTGGTCGATGAATTGATCGGTAAACACCTCCAGCCTTACTTGGAAAAAGGATAAAAAGAAGGGAATGAACTACTCCGCCACAGAGCAGCGGAGTTTCAGTTGTCATGCCGGACTTGATCCGGCATCCAGTTTAGATTTTTGGATTCCGGCTTTCGCCGGAATGACAGCTCGCGGCAAGCCGCGGGGAATTAATCCCTAAAAAAGATTAAAAGATTGAAAGGATGAATAATCATGTGCGAAGCAAATGCCTATATCGTTGAAGAAAATGAAGAAAAATTGATCATGGAAGCGGTTGATACAGTCGAACCTGAAGAAGACGGTATCAAATTGACCAACATCTTTGGAGATCAGAAATTTGTCAAAGCGCGCATCCATTCGCTTTCCCTGATAGACCACAAAGTCTTCTTAATGAAATAGCCCTAATCCTAGTTGAGCATTTTCGCTCAATCAGGGCAACACTTCGATGAAGATAAGAATTGCCAAAACCGCGGGTTTCTGTATGGGTGTGCGCCGGGCCGTCGAGCTGGCCCTGGATGCGGCCAACACTTCCCAAGATCCAATCTATAGCTTTGGTCCCCTTATCCACAACCCCCAGGTTTTGAGTCTTTTGGAGGAAAAGGGAGTGTCTGTCATCGACCGCATTCCGGCCAAAGGGTCCGGAACGGTGCTGGTGAGGGCTCACGGTGTTCCTCCCGAAATAAAAGCAAAGCTGAAAAAGGCCGGCTTTAAGATCATCGATGCCACCTGCCCGCGCGTGATTAAAGTCCAGACCATTATCCGCAAGCATGCCAAACAGGGATATGCCTCTGTTATTGTCGGTGACAAAGACCATCCTGAAGTCGTGGGGCTTTTAGGCTATGCAGAGGGCAACGGGTATGTCGTCGATGACCTCGAAGCCCTCGATTCGCTCCCCTCTTTTCAAAAGGCCATCATCGTGGCTCAGACGACCCAAAATATCCATCTGTTTGAAGACGTACAAAAATGGGTCGACCAAAAATTCCCCCACTATAAGGTTTTCGATACGATTTGCGATTCAACCGAAAAACGTCAAACCGAGGTGCTTCGACTGGCCCGGGATGTGGATTCCGTCATCGTCGTCGGCGGCAAAGACAGCGGCAACACCCGGCGGCTTGCAGCCATGGCCGCCCAGGCCGGCAAACCATCTTTCCACATTGAGACCGAATCCGAACTGGACCCCCTGGCCCTTAAATCTTTTCAACACGTGGGTATCGCCGCCGGAGCCTCCACACCAAATTGGATTATTACAAAGGTTTTCCGGACCCTTGAAAGTATGCCCTACCAACACCCCCGAAACCTGCGCGCCCTGCTTTTTAAGATTCAGCGCAATCTTCTTTTGACGAACATCTATGTCGCCCTGGGAGCCGGCAGTCTCTGTTATGCCAACACGCGGCTTTTGGGGATTGCCGATTACCGACCCCACATACTGATTTCCATTTTGTATGTTTTATCGATGCACATCTTGAATCACCTGATCGGGCAAAAAGCGGATATGTATAATGATCCTGACCGAGCCTTTTTTTATCAAAGATACAAGGTGCAGCTTTCCCTTCTGGCGACGGTTGCAGGCGCCTCCGGGCTTGTTACGGCCTTTGCTCTGGGTCTGTCACCTTTCATTATCCTCCTTTGTATGAGTCTATTGGGGCTTTCTTATAACCTGACCTTCCTACCCAAAAGAATGCAGCGGATCAGATACCGGCGCTTGCGCGATATTCCCGGATCAAAAACCGTTCTGATTGCGCTGGCCTGGGGGATTGTCACTTCCGCCCTGCCACAGCTATCGGGATCTCCTGTTTTCGGGATTAAGGCCGTGCTCGTATTTATTTGGGCCACCGGAATGGTTTTTATCCGTACTGCATTTTTTGATATTCTCGATATGCAGGGCGATCGGATTATCGGTAAAGAGACGATCCCGATTCTGGTTGGGGAAAAAAGCGCCCTGCGCCATTTGGTAATTGCACTGGCCATCATCGTCACCTTGCTGCTGGGATCTGCTTTGTCTCAACTCATTCCGGCCCTCGGGTTTGTGCTTATCATCTGCCCTGTATTTATGTTTGTCGTTCTTTTCATTCACCAGCGGAACCATATGCTCCCGGGCATCCGCCTAGAGTTTCTGGTTGAGTCCAATTTTATTCTGGCAGGTATCCTCACTTTTTTGTGGTGTATGGTGCTGCCGCTGAACTGAGGTTTAAGGTGGTGCGTTTATGGGTTGCGCGGCTTGTTTCGTATCTCGTCGATCGGTTGCGTCCCTCTTTATACGTAACCGTCCCACGGGCCCCGAATCGAGCGGCGTAACCGCAACCGTTTACCATCGGCCGGTCGCGTTTTTTGGCCGATACCCCAGTGACGATTACCGACACGAGCGGCGCAACCGTTTAGCGGTAACCGTGCGTTAAGAATATCTTTAAAAGGTTTGGAGATGTCATATGCAAAATAATATGCGCTTGTTGGTTGTGGGCGGGGTTGCCGGTGGTGCTTCATCTGCCGTGAGGGCCCGCAGGCTTTCTGAAAACGCTGAAATCATCATTTTTGAACGCGGACCTTTTGTCTCATTTGCAAACTGCGGCCTGCCCTATCGGATCGGCAATGTCATCAAAAAGGAAGATGACCTCCTGGTCGCCACCCCTGAGCTGTTCAAAGGCTGGTTTAATATCGAAGTCCGAACCCATAGCAATGTTTGCCGTGTGGATCGCAAAAAACAGGAAATTGAAATCGAGAACCGGACAACCAACACGGTTTACAGAGAAAGATACGACGCTCTTGTGTTGGCACCCGGAGCCGCCCCCGTAAAGCCGCCCGTAGAAGGTATCGATTTGCCGGGCATCTTTACCATCAGAAGCATCCCCGATTCAAGGGTCGTGATGGATTGGATCAATCGCAAAAATATCCGTCACGCAGCAGTTGTCGGCGGGGGGTTTATCGGTCTTGAAATGACCGAAAATCTAAAACAGCGCGGTTTGGATGTCACTCTGATTGAAATGCTGCCCCAGGTCATGTCCACGATGGATTCCGAGATAGCGGTTTTGATCCATGACCATTTGATTTCGAAGGGGGTCACCCTCTGCCTGGGAAGCCCCGTTACCGGTTTCAGACAAAACAAAGACGGCCGGATAGCGGTTTTAACCGCCGCGGACAAAACGATTTCCACCGATATCGTCATTCTGGCCATGGGCGTTCGGCCTGAAACTGAACTCGCTGAGGAGGCCGGATTGACGATCGGCGACCTTGGCGGAATTCAGGTCGACCAGCGCATGCAAACCAACGATGCCCGCATCTGGGCTGTCGGCGATGCCGTCGAAGTCAAGAATGCGATTACGGCTCAACCCGGTCTGGTGCCTCTGGCCGGCCCGGCCAACCGCCAGGGTCGTATTGCCGCCGATAGCATTATCGGGGTTGAACCGCACGAGCATCTTTTTCGAGGTGTGCAGGCAACTGCCGTCTGCGGGGTCCTGGGACTCACGGTCGCCTCAACCGGGCTTACCGAAAAACAGCTTCAACGTCTCCCTGACGATCAAATCGGCCGGGATTATGAAAAAATCTATCTGCACCCGAGCCACCATGCCAACTATTATCCCGATGCCAAGTCCATTACCTTGAAACTGATATTTTCGACCCCGGAGGGCCGTATTCTGGGCGCCCAGGCCGTGGGTCTGGCAGGGGTCGAAAAAAGGATCGACGTGATTGCCATGGCCATCCAAAAACGCGGCACCGTGTTTGATCTTGAAGAAGCCGAACTCTGTTATGCACCCCAGTATGGGTCGGCCAAAGATCCGGTTAACCATGCCGGTATGATCGCCGCCAATATTTTGCGCGGTCATTTGGAAATCAGGCACTGGGAACAGCAAGCCTTAACCGGGAAATATGTTCTGGATGTTCGGACCGCGTTCGAGTTTAAAAGCGGACACATCGAAAACGCGATCAACATCCCCTTGCACCAATTACGGCAACGCATCGGCGAAGTTCCGCAGGATCGCAACATATGGGTTTACTGTCTATCGGGCCAACGATCTTATTTTGCGATGCGGATTCTTTCCCAAAACGGCTATCGGGCAGGAAATCTTTCGGGCGGGTTTTTGACATATAAAGCGTTTAACAAGGTCAAAGCCGGTTAAGGACATGTTAAAAGAGGGGCATCATTTATGGAACCTGTGATAATGCCGATCGAAGATGTCCTGGATCTGCATACGTTCAATCCCAAAGAGGTTGGGGATCTTCTGGATGACTATTTTTCCGCTTGTGTGGACAAGGGGATTTTTAGTGTTCGCATCATTCACGGCAAAGGCAAGGGGATTTTAAAAAAACGGGTGCACTCCATTTTGAAACGGCATTCGCTTGTCAAATCCTATCAGGAAGCCCCGCCTGAAGCCGGGGGATGGGGTGCCACCTTTGCGGTGCTTAGAAAAACCCCCTGAACCATTTATGGATGGACACTGATTAGATTCTGCCCTCTTCCACCCCATGACATGCAACCTGACTTCCGGATGCCGATTTTCCAAGGCGGGGGATTTCACTGATACAACGCTCATTTTTATATAAGCAGCGGCCGTGAAAAACACAGCCCGGGGGAAGGTCTATGGGGGTGGGAACTTCACCTTTCAGTTTGATGTGCTTTGCTTTTTGGCGGCCGAGCTTCGGAATGGCACTCAGAAGCGCTATTGTGTACGGATGCCGCGGGGACTCAAACAGCTCTTTCGTTTGAGCCAATTCGCATAGGACACCCAGATACATTACGGCCACACGGGTGCTGATATGTTCAACAACAGAGAGGTCATGGGTTATAAACATATAGGTCAGGCCCCGCTCTTCCTGAGCCTCCATTAGGAGATTGAGGATTTGAGCCTGAATGGAGACATCCAGGGCCGAAACAGGTTCATCGGCCACAATAAACTCCGGATCAACCATCAAGGCCCGGGCAATGCTTATCCGCTGTCTTTGACCCCCTGAAAATTCATGCGGATAGCGGCCGGCCCAACTCGGTTCCACTCCCACCTGCTGCATGACTTCGGCCATCTTGTCCTTTACCGCCTGAGGAGTGATGGATTTGTTATGAAAAATAACCGGCTCCTCTAAGGTTCGCTTAACGGTCATGCGTGGATTCAGGGATGCATAGGGGTCCTGAAAAATCATTTGCATTTTTTTCCGATAAGGTAGCATCTGTTTGGGGGTCAGGTTATCAATTCTGTCGGTTTGATAGTATATCCGGCCGCTGCTGGGCGGATATAGTCCCAGGACCGCCCTGGCCAGGGTCGATTTTCCGCAGCCGCTTTCACCGACCACCCCCAGGTTTTCTTGCGGCATGATCGAAAGGCTGACATCATTTAAAGCCTTTACTGTCGTTGGTCTGCGAACGATGCGTCTGTTTTCAAGTGACAGCTGGTCCAGCAAACCACCAGAGATATCAAAATGCTTAACGAGATTGTTTACGGTTAACAGGCCGTTGGTGTTTTCCATCTTTAACTCTTCCCCAACATATGACAGGCAGCCATTCTGGCATGGTCACCGGTGCTGACGAGCGCCGGCACTTCCATCCGGCACACCGTATCGCTAATGGTACATCGGGGATGAAACGCGCATCCCGGCGGGATACCGGTTAAGGTCGGCATCATGCCCGGTATTTGGTTTAACCGCGATCCGGGTTGAAGACTCCCGGGTAAGGCTTTGATGAGGCCTTGCGTATAGGGATGGCCGGGATTATCTATCACCGTTTCGGTGGAACCGGTTTCCACAATTTTACCGGCATACATGACCGCAATTTTCTCCGTTACCTGTGACACGACACTCAGATCGTGAGTGATCAGGATAAATCCCATTTTTTCGGATTCGCACAACTCCGTCAGCAAGTCCATGATTTCGGCCTGAATGGTGACATCCAGCGCTGTTGTGGGCTCATCCGCAATAATCAGGAAGGGATTGGTCAGCAGTGCAATCGCAACCACAATACGCTGCCGCATTCCCCCGGAGCATTCGTGGGGGTACTGCTGCAGTCTTTTTTGCGGAGACGGAATATGAACTTTCTTCAATTTTTCAAGCGCCAGGTCCTCTGCCTCGGCTCTGCTCACATTTTGATGGGCCAGCACGGTTTCGACCATCTGAGTTCTGATGGTGAGAACCGGATTCAATGTCATCATCGGGTCCTGAAAAATCATACTGATCCGGTTGCCGCGGATTTTGCGCATCTCCGCTTCCGTTAATCGATTGAGTTCCTGTCCCTCAAACAGAACTTTCCCGCCCGAAATATATCCGGGTTTGCTCAAAAGATTTATGATCGCAAAACCGGTCACTGATTTACCGGCTCCGCTTTCACCCACGATGCCGAGGCGCCCCCCTTTATCCAGGATAAAGCTGACGCCGTTGATGGCCGTCAGCTCGCCGAACCTCAAGGCAAATTTAACTTCCAGATCTATCACTTCCAGCAAATGATTCATTTAATTGGTACCTGGGTTGAGAGGTTCACCGTTCACGGTTCAAAGGTTTTAGCATTTGGCAATTGATTAATCCGTATGCAAAAGTGTAGATCTTGTTCGAGAGCAAGGCACAAGCCGGTTCAAAAGCGGAGCGTACACGTAAGTACGTGAGCATTTTGAAGCAGCTTGTAACGCGGCTATCGGGCAAGATATGCGCTTTTGCATACGGATTTAGTCTTTGTAAAGTTTCGGGTTTAATACATCTCTCAGCCAGTCCCCTAAAAGAAGTATGACCAGGACGAAAAAAACCAGCAGAAGGCCCGGGAAAAAGGTAATCCACCAGGTGCCGCTGAAGACGTATTCAAAGCCGGCGCGTATGAGAGCTCCCAGCGACGGTTTGGTAATGGGCATCCCCAGCCCCAGAAATGACAGGGCGGCCTCACTCATGATCGCATTGGCGACCTGGATGGTGGAAATAACCAGAACCGGGGTGAGGGTGTTGGGTAGAATATGCCGAAACATGATTCGCAACCGGTTTAACCCGATCACCCGGGCCGCCTCCACATACTCCTTGTTCTTTTCCCCTAAAACCGAAGCCCGCACTGTGCGGGCGTAATGGGGCCATTGCGCTATGCCGATGATGATGATCAAAAGCGGCACCGCCAGTTCGGCATAACGCCCGACGCCGAACGCCAGTTTGAATATGGCCCCGGTAAAAATCGCAACGATCAGGTAGGGAATCGAAAATTGGATGTCGGCCAGGCGCATCAAAAATGAATCTAGTTTTCCCCCTAAATAGCCGGCAAACAGGCCCACCAGGATTCCAAAAAAGGCCTGGAACAGCACCGCTCCGATACCGATGATAATCGACACCCTCAAACCGTAAATCATGGTGCTGAGAAGATCACGCCCCTGGATATCGGTACCTAAAATGAAATCTTGGCTGCCGCCCTCCATCCAGACCGGTGGGTTTTCGGCATCCATGATATCAAAGGTAGAGCCATCGTAGGTATTGTAAGGCGCCACTACGGGGGCCAGCATACTGATCACAAACAGAACCAATATAGCCGAAAAACTGAAAATAGCGACCGGATCGCGTTTGAAACTGTACAACAGATAGGAGTTCTTGAAACGATTCCAGGCCTTCATTTTGTCCCTACAATCCGTACCATGGGGTTGACAAAGCCGTAGACAATATCAACGATCGTGTTGACCGTCACGAAAATCGCCCCTACGACCACCAGATAGGCCACCAGCAGGGATGTATCCGAGCGGTCCACGGCCTCTAAGAACATAAATCCCATCCCCTGCCATTGAAAAACGGTTTCGGTCAAGATGGTAAAGGCAAATAAAATTCCCACCTGAACACCAAATACGGTGATTACCGGAAGGAGCGTATTTTTAAAGGCATGCACCAACCAGACGCGCCGGTGGTGGAGCCCCTTGGCCCAGGCAAATTTGATATACTCGGTTTCCAGGACCTCCATCATCTCTGCGCGAACCAGACGGATGAAAAGCGGCAGCATGATCGATGAGAGCGATACGCTGGGCAAAATCAGATGCCTTAATCCATCCAGGGTTAAAATCCCGCTTTCCCAGCCCCACAGGTTAACCGTTTCTCCGCGTCCGAAGGAGGGCAGCCAGTTCAACTCCACCGCAAAAAAATAGATCAAAGCGATGGCCGTCAGAAATACCGGCATCGCGACACCCACCGTGCTGGCGGCCATTATAATGCGCGCAAACCAGCTTTTGGGATAGATGGCACAATAAATGCCCGCCGGAATGGAGATGATGATAAGAATTATGGCGGTCACAACGACCAGTTCGATGGTTGCGGGCGCTTTGGATGCTATGACCTCCAGGGCCGGCCGTTTGTAGAAAAAAGACAACCCCAGATCACCTTTACAGGCTTTTTTTACGAAGCGAAAAAATTGGGTATAGAAGGGATCATTTAAACCCAACTGATCGCGGATGACCGCACGCTCGGCCGGCGTGACCCTTTCGCCCACCAGGTCCCTGACCGGATCGCCAATCGTGTGCTGGATTGAAAAGCCCACCAGGCCGATGACCAGCATCACGAAAATGGCTTGTATGATACGTCTTACGATGAATGCGAACATCTTGCTGTGTCTAAAAGCGCCTTATCCGAAGGCAATAAGAGGGGCAGGCGTGTTATCTGCGGTAACAAGCGCCTGCCCCGTTTGCTTCGTCTGACATAATTATCTAAATTACCTGATCACCAGATCTCCTATATACGGAAAGTTCATGGTGTTGACGATACGGTTGATCATCACGTCGTTTCCCCCGCCGTAGGAATGATTCTGCCAATGAAAGGGTATAAAGGCAGCTTCATCGTACAGGATCTTTTCAATTTCCTGCAGAATGGCCTTTCGTTTGGCGAGATCGGTCTCGGATTGGGCCGCAATGGTCAGCTCATCGACTTTGGGATTGCAGTAATTACCGCTGTTGTACTGGCCGTAGCCGGTTTCCTTGTTGGGACACATGGTCAAAAATTCGCTGAAATTACCCGAGTCCTCCGTATCCGAGTGCCACCCGATCACCTGCATATCGGCCGTCTGGGCATCAAACTCATCCCAGTACTGGGCCTTGGGCATGGTCTTGAGGTTCACCTTGATTTTGATTTTGGCCAGCATGGAGACAACCGCTTCGGCAATCTTTTCGTCATTTACATAACGGTTGTTGGGTCCGATCATGGTACACTCAAACCCGTTTTCCAGCCCGGCCTCTTTCATCAGGGCCTTGGCTTTTTTCAGGTCATAACGCGGAACCAGCTCCGGGTGATATCCCTTATACCCCTTGGGACCTTGCTGGCCGGCCGCGGTGGCCGTGCCCTTCATGATTTTTTTAGCAATACCCACATTATTGACGGCATGCACAATGGCTTGCCGTACACGCACATCTTTGAATTCCGGACGCCGTTTCTGGTTTAACTGAACCGTAATAATCCGACCCCCGGAATAGGTCACCAGCTTGACTTTCTGATCTTTGCGGATTCTCTGAAAATCCTGCGGCGGCACCGGCGTAATAAAATCGACGTCTCCGGAGAGCAGCGCCGCCACGCGGGTGGCATCTTCCTTGATCGGGGTCAGGATGATCTTATCCACATTTCCGGGAGAATTCTTATCCCAGTAATCGGCGAATCTTTCAAAAACATATTTGGCACCCTGCTCCCAGTGGGTAACCTTATAGGCCCCCGTCCCGGATTCGTTTTTGAGCGCAAAGGAAGGGCCGATCTTTACGACCGCATTTTTGGGCTGGCCGGCTTTATCCGTGCCCGTGTAAAATTTGCTGTCCAATGGGAAAATGTAGGTCGCCATGTTGATCAACAGCGCGTAGGGTTTCTTGGTCTTGATATCTATGGTGTGATCATCCACGATAAAGCAACCTTCAAAGGGTGTGAAAAGTCCTTTAAAATCGGGGCTCTCATAAAAGCGATCAAAGGTAAATTTCACATCTTTGGCTGTAAAGGGGTTGCCGCTATGGAATTTTACACCCTTGCGCAAATGAAAGCGCATGGTCAGGGCGTCAAGGCGCTCCCATTTTTCAGCCAGTCGCGGCTCAAAACTCATATCCTGAGCATAGCGCACCAGGGGATCAAATACCCAGTGCGAAAACTGGAGCATTCCGCCGGACAGCTGAACCTGGGGGTCTTGTGATACCGGACCCGCATCAAGGGCCAGTTTCAAAGTCTTGGCCTGGGCCATCCCCAACACACCAAAAACAATCAAAATCACCACCAACAATGACAGATACTTTTTCATCGCCTACCTCCTTTATGTTTTTTTGGTTATTGTTGCTCTGAAATGTAATGAAAGCGGAAAGGATCAGACTGAATTCCAATAGTCCTATAAAATGGAGTTTATATTAGAGTTTTCTTACACGGTCAAGAAATAATAGCACCATCGCCGGTTTACCCTTGTTTTGAAGAATTCTTTCATCGTATCAGGTGCTGCGAGGGTGACTTCCAATAAATTTATTGGAAGTTTCGAAGAAATCTTCAAATATTTGCTTAACTAGCTGAAATGGTAATCTTTTAACTTAAATGACCTGCCATTGCTACTGTCCACTTGCAAAGATGTCCAAGACGTCTCAATTCAACATAATCTGAACAAATCCCAGACCAAAGCGCTGGCAAAACTCAATTCGGTTTCAGAAAATGAATTTCAACGTATTATCTACCGTCATCCATCATCACATAATAGCCTTCCGTCAATAGAGCTTTAAGCGATTTTAGCGCAACGGAGACAGAAGCGATCGCCGGTCGAAATACAGAAGATGCTCGAAGGTTCCGGAAAAATATTTCCGAGCCGTAGGCCTACGAGCTGGAGGCCGCATTCAGAGGCTGGCGGATTGAACATAATGAAAAAGCCCGGTGCTTCATTCTCTACACCCGGCTTTTTATTTTTAATGACGCTCGTTTTGGCCCCCCAAAGGCCATTAGATATTTATAAATCCTTTTGGCGGGATTTTGGGGAAGGTTATAAAATACGTTTAAAGAGTGGTAAACATTGAAGCCGTCAACGAAGAGAGAGACTCTTGCCATGTCTTACCTTTCGATAAATAGGGGGGGTAAGGGGCAAAAAAAATCCCGTGCCTACAGGAGACACGGGGGGCCACAAAGCCGAAGCGATGTGGGGATGAATAACTATATTATCGGTTTAGATTTACGATTTGTCAAATGGTTTTTGAAAGTGGTTTTTGAAAGTGTGTTAAAATTTCCACCATTGACAAGATCATCGAATTGGTTTTTGTGTATAGAATAGTAATTCATAATGTGATATCAACTGGTTAACGTGGCCAGGCTCCCAATCTGTTTATCTCGGACGGGGCATTCCGGCCAAAAACAATGCTCAGTTGGTGGAAAAAGCGGTGCGGATCTTACAATCTCTTGATAAGGAACCGGCTTCTCCCCAGGAGTCGCGCGATCCTCCATTTATAACCCTTCCCAGAACACTGTTCATACAATATCATTTCGAAAATCCCGCCTCGGATTCAACGAAGCAATTCCGATAGATATGCCTACTCCTGAAGATGGAAATCCGGCCAATTTTGCGCTCGACTCAATAGAAGCATTGCGTATCGGGATAGGTAACAAATCTTGAATTTTCTATTATTATTGGTGGGTTAT
>CAZNFS010000043.1:0-19560 GCA_964572695.1 uncultured Desulfobacteraceae bacterium | reverse complement strand
CTTCCCAGCTGGGTTGCCGGCGGGTAGGGCGACAGCAAACGCTGTGATGCCCAGTCCGGTCATGAGAAAACCATCACAGGCATGTTACCAGCGTTGGCAGGCGCCAACCTGATTTATGGCCTGGGTATGATCGAAATGGGGATGACAATTGATTACGGTCAATTGGTGATGGATAATGAGTTCGCCAAGATGATCAAGTGTGTGGTAAATGGGATTCCCGTGAATGATGAAACCCTAGCGGTTGATATCATTCACGAAGTCGGGGTCGGAAAAGACTTTCTCAGCCATGATCACACGTTTAAGCACATGCGAGAGCAATCGCAACCGGAACTGATCGACAGAACAATGCGCGAAGACTGGGAGGCCGCCGGGGAAACGGATCTTTATCAGCGATCGCTCGAAAAAGCGCGGCATATTCTGGAAACACACAAACCGGATCCGTTGCCGGAAAGCGTTTTGAAGGACATACGCGCGATTGTGGAGGAAGCCGAGGACGAGCTGGGGGTTTTCAAAGATAATTAAATGACGTCGTAAAAAGTCCCATCTACTGCGTTGTAGTATTTTTTCAGACACTCGGCATACTACGTGTATAGCCTCGTTCCTGAAAAAATACTACGCCTTGTATATGAACCTTTTTATTTAGCCATCTTCATTTGAATTGGCGACTTTTTACGAGTTCATCAATAGCAGATAAAAAAGATTCGAAAACAAAAATTATTGGTTAACGGTTGGACGGGTAGGGCCACGGATGCCCATATCGGACAAAGGAGGATGTTGATGGAAAAGAATAAAACAAATGCCGAGCTTGCCGAATTGCGGGCAAAATCGATATCTCCGTGCCTTACAAGTGGCCAGGGATGCTATATAGAGTCGGGGAAGGGGTCTTTTCTGTATGATGTCGAAGGCCGTGAATACATCGATTTTGCCGGTGGTATTGCGGTTATGAATGTGGGCCACAGCCACCCAAAGGTCGTTGCCGCCCTAAAGGATCAGGCCGAAAAATTTACCCATACCTGCTTTATGGTTTTACCTTATGAACCGGCTGTCAAATTGGCTGGAATCATGAATGATGCTACACCGGGAGATTTTCGGAAATCGACGGTTTTCCTGAATTCCGGCGCTGAAGCGGTTGAAAATGCCGTCAAGATTGCCCGCTATTATACCAAGAAAGCCGGGATCATCGCTTTTGATAACGCCTTTCACGGACGAACACTGTTGACCATGACACTGACGAGTAAAGTCAAACCCTATAAATTCGGTTTCGGTCCGTTTGCGCCGGAGGTGTATCGCATGCCGTTTGCCTACTGTTACCGGTGTGCATTTGATCTTCAATATCCGGACTGCAATATTGCCTGTGCCGATTATCTGAATGATTTTTTTATTAAATACGTTGCCCCCGAAATGACTGCGGCTGTGATTGCCGAACCGATTCAGGGAGAAGGCGGTTTTATCACTCCGCCGCCTGAATATTTTTCTAAATTAGCCCAAATATGTAAAGATAACGAAGTGCTGTTCATTGCCGATGAAATTCAATCCGGTACGGGACGCACCGGAAAGATGTTTGCCATCGAGCATTGGAATGTTGAACCCGATTTGATCATTGTGGCCAAAAGCTTTGCGGCGGGTATGCCGTTGGCGGCAGTTGTCGGGAGACATGAAATCATGAGTTCGGTTCACCCGTCCGGGGTAGGAGGAACTTACGGAGGGAATCCTCTGGCCTGCCGGGCCGGATTGGCGGTCATGGAAATTTTTGAAGAGGAAAACCTCCTTCACAAGGCCGAAGCCCTGGGGCAAAAGCTGCACGAGCGACTCCTGGCCTGGCAGAACCGATTTGAAATCATCGGCGATGTGAGAGGATTGGGTCCCATGCTGGCGCTTGAACTGGTCAAAGACCGGGAAAGCAAAGAACCGGCGGCCGATGAAGCCAAGGCCCTGGTCCAATTCTGTTTTGAAAGGGGACTGGTCGTTTTAGCCTGCGGAACGCTGGCTAATGTCATCCGCTTATTAATGCCGCTGAATATTGGCGAAGACCCATTGGAACGCGGTCTGGCTATTATGGAAGAGGGGCTCCAGTCCATTTCCGGATGATCAAAAGACCGTCACAGTGAAAAGGAGGTTTTATGGGAAAAATTATGACGCGCATGGGGGACGGGTTTCCCGTGGAGATGGACCCCGACGAGCTCAGGGGAGACCTGGAGGCCGGAAGCGAAGACGCGGCCGATCGCGGAAAGATAGCACCGCTCACAAAGGAAGAACTGCAGTATTTATACGATCTGTTTGCGACTAAGGCTCGTTTCACGGCGGTTGAGCCCGGGAACGAAATTGTCCTGACCTATGATGGCGCCCCGCTTAAGATAATGCGAACGGCGCTGATGGTACACCGGGTTCAAACCGCCCAAATTTATGAAAAGTTGCTGGGGGCCGACACCCTTGAGGTCGGGCACGTGGACTATAGCTTCAAACCGGTCAAGCCGATTGTCAGCACTGAGCAGACCGTGCTGGAGCAGGTTTTGATGAACACCCACCCGCCGGTTTTCTATGGCGCCATGCCGAATCTGGGATTGTACAGTCAGCCCGACGGTCCCTTCCCCAACCCATCGGAGCTCCTGCCGCTGAGTAAGATAAAGGAAGCCCAGGAATCGTATGAGCTGGCTGTGGAAGATGCCGTCAAGGATATCGTTTTTGTCAGCAGTGCCATGTACGAATCCGGGGCCGACGGCATCAACCTGGATACGGTGGGCGCGGCCGGAGATGCCGATTTTTTGGCCGGCTTGAAAGCGGCTGAGATCTTAAAGCAAAAGTATCCCGATATCTGTGTCGAGTTGGGGATGGCCGGAGAATTCATTCTGGGTCTGCACAGCGAGCTGGAATTCCACGGCGAGCGTCTGGCCGGAATGTATGCGCACGATCAGGTGCGGATGGCCGAAAAAGCCGGCGTAACGATTTTCGGCCCGGTGGCCAATATCAAGACCAGTCGATCCATTCCCTGGAATCTTTCGCGAGCCATCACTTTCACCAAAGCCTGCTGTGAAGTGGCCAACATCCCGATCCATGCCAATATGGGAATGGGAGTGGGCGGGGTGCCGATGACGAATCACCCGCCGGTTGACATTACGTCGCGCGCCTCCAAAGCGATGGTGGAAATTTGTCGGCTGGATGGATTGTAGGTTGGCGTGGGAGATCCCATTGGCATGGCGATTTCCCACTCGATTGCCTCGGGCATGGGCGGTATGCGGACGACCGGAGATCTGGTCGCCCGAATGCAAATGACCAGCGGCATGAGAATTCAGGAAGCCAAGAAATACGTCGCCGATAAATTAAAGATCTCTGTTTCCGAACTGACAGACCCGGTCATAACGAGTGAGATCCGCGAAGATTTGGGAATCGGATGTATGACACCGCTTCCGGGAAGCCTCAAGGGCATCGAAGCCAAGCTTCGAATGGCCGAAGTTTTGGGGATCAAGGTCAATTGTGTTGAACGCTTAAAAAGGACCGGATTAATTTAGTAATCAAAAATAGCTAACTTTTATGAGGTGACACATGAACACATCGGAATGGTTTGAGAAAGCCGCACAGTCTATTTTGGATGTAGATGAGGAAGCCGCCAAATCAATCGCGCAAAAATCCCTGGAAGCGGGTATCGATCCGTTGGAAATGATCAATAAGGGTTTTACAGAAGGAATCCGCAAAATGGGAGACCTTTTTGATCGCGGAGAGGTTTTTTTGCCGGGTCTGATTATTGCATCAGATGCCATGGTGGCAGCGGTAGAGATACTCGAGAAGGCACTGCCCGAAGATCAACAGGATCAGAAAAAGGGCGTCATCGTTCTGGGAACAGTGGAAGGCGATATCCACGACATCGGCAAGGGGATCGTAGCCACCATGCTGAAGGTGTATGGCTACGAAGTCCACGATATCGGCCGGGATGTGCCGATTGAGACTTTTGTGGAAAAAGTAAAGGAAGTCAAGGCCGATTATGTGGGTTCATCTGCGATGATGACGACCACCCAAATCGGGCAGCGCAAGCTGGAAGAGGCCTTAAAAGAAGCCGGAATCCGGGACCAGGTTAAGACGATGGTCGGCGGAGCAGTTGCCACAGACCATTGGGCCAAACGAATCGGTGCGGACATTTACGGCGAAACACCGCAAGACACTATCGAAAAGCTTGCCGCAAAATAATAAATACCTCGGTAATTTTAAGAATTCCGAGTCTTAGAAAATTGATGATTTCGTAAAAACTCGCGAATACAATTATGGCTTAGTAAAAAGGTGCATATATAAGGTGTGGTATTTTTTCAGGAACGAGGCTATACATGCAGTATGCCGAGTGTCTGAAAAAATACGACAACGCAGTAGATGGAACTTTTTACAACGCCATTAAAATTGATTGGAGGAATATCAATATGACTGCCAAAGAGCGTGTGATGAGCGTGCTCAACCACCAGACCCCGGACCGGATGCCGTGCTTCGGCGCCAACTCGGCTGTCACATACGACCAAATGGAAAAAGCCCAGAGCTTTTGGCCCGAAGCCCATGAAAATGGAGAGGCCATGGCCAAGCTGGCCCTGGCGGCCCATTCCGTGCTCGGGTTTGACGCGGTGCGCGTCCCTTTCTGCCAGACTTTCGAAGCGGAAGCGTTGGGCTGCACGATAAAACCGGGCGGTAAGGAGGGGATCCCGGGAATCAATCCTACACCACCCTACACCATCGATGACACCCCGCAGTTTCCGGATGACTTTCTCTCCAGGGGTCGCATACCGGAACTGCTGAAAGCGGTTAAAATTATTAAAAAAGAAGTGGGCGACGAGGTCCCCGTTGTGGGTGGCATCCAAGGCCCTTTTTCCATCGCCGGGGCGCTTTTGGAGACGGTTTTTCTTCTCAAAGCAACCATCAAGGCACCGCAAAAAATACCGGCCTTTCTGGAGGTTGCCGAAAAAGCCGGAACCACCCTTGCCAGGGCCCTGATAGATGCAGGTGCCGACATTATCGCCTGCGAAGACATGAGTGCCTCGCCGGCCTTGCTGACACCGATAACATATCGCGACGATGTGATGGCATACCAGAAAAAGCAGTTTGAAGCCATATCGGTTCCGGTAATCCTGCACATTTGCGGCAAGGTGGATCTGATTGTGGAGTGGATGGGGCAGACCGGCGCAAAAGCCCTGAGTATAGAACCCATAGCCAGCGGCACGGTTGCCCGGGAGAAATGCGGGCCGGATGTCATCTTAATGGGCGGTGCCGATACCACCCAGACTCTTTTTCTCCAAGGTCCTGATGCCGTCAAAAAAGAGTGTGAGGACATGATTGCCGACGGGATTCAGATTCTGGCCCCGGGTTGTGCCGTGGCGCCCGGCACACCGCTGGAAAATCTTTTGGCCATGACCGAAGTCGCCAGGGCGCATTGAGGGAAAACGTTTAGGAAGACCAGCCGAGGAAAGAAACATGCAGGGTTTTTACAATCGAATATTGAAAATCGATCTGACCGCCAAAACTTTTGAGATTGAAAAAACGGATGATCAAATCTTCACTAAATACCTGGGCGGGAAAGGGTTTGCGTCCTATCTTCTGACCGAATTGAACCCTCCGGGTGTGGATCCGCTGGGTCCTGATAACAACTTGATATTCGCCACCGGACCGGTTGCCGGGAGCAGTTTGTGGGGCTCAACCCGTTACGGTGTTTTTACCAAATCACCCCAGACCGGTTTTTATTCCGAGTCCTACTCGGGCGGAAAGACACCCCAGGCCCTCGATGCAACCGGGTTTGACGCCATCGTCGTTCGGGGTAAAGGCGATGCCCCCACGGTGGTGTCCATTTTTCCGGAGGGGGTCGATTTCCATGAAGCCGGTGATTTGTGGGGCCTGGATACGTATGCAACCGAAGATGAGGTCATACGGCGCTATAAACGATCGGATACCGGCGAGGAGAAGTGTGGTGCGGTCGTGATCGGTCCGGCCGGCGAGAATCGCGTACGGTTTGCCGTAATCGAAAACGATTACTGGCGTTCGGCCGGCCGCACAGGTGTTGGAACGGTCATGGGATCGAAAAACCTCAAGGCGCTGCTGTTCCAGGGTAACCGCAAACGTGAATTGTACGATCAGGAAAGCGTGCGCGATTTTTCAAAAGCGGTGGCCCGGGATTCAAAAGACAACCCGGGTGTAAACGCCTATAAGACCTTAGGAACGCCCATGATGGTCAAAATGGTCAACCTGGCCGGCGCATTCCCGACCCGCTACTGGTCTGAAGGTCAATATGCCAAATGGGAGAATATCAGTGCGGATGCGTTGAACGAACAGTGCGACGTTAAACCGCATGCCTGTCCCATATGTCTCATGGCATGCAGCCGTAATACCACCATTCTTAAAGGGCGTCATGCCGGGTTGAAACTGGAAGGCCCTGAATATGAAACCATTTATGCATTTGGCGGACTCTGCCTGATCGATGATTTGGGTGAGATCGCCTATCTGAACGACATCTGTGACCGTCTCGGCATGGACACGATTTCAGCAGGAAATCTGTGCGCGTTTACCATGGAAGCCGCCGGGCGGGGGAAGGTGGATTATAAAATCGAATATGGTGACGTGGATGCGGTTGTCGAATTACTGGGCAAAATCGCCCGCAGGGAAGGGATCGGAGATATCCTGGCCCGCGGAATCAAGGTGGCTGCGCGTGAATGGGGTCTTGAAGACATTGCCGTTCATGTGAAGGGCATGGAACCGGCCGGATATGATCCCCGATCGCTGAAAGGGATGGGGCTGGCCTATGCAACATCGGATCGCGGGGCCTGTCATTTGCGCGCGACTTTCTACAAGCCGGAACTAAGCGGCATGATCAAGCCGGACCAGATAGAGGGCAAAGCCGAGCTTTTTTTGGATTTTGAGGACCGCCTGACGCTTATGGACACCTTTATTTTCTGTCGATTTTATCGGGATATCTATGGATGGGAAGAACTGGCTCAAATCACACAAGCGGTAACCGGGTTGGAAGCGGACAAGGGATCTTTGCAAAAAGCGGCCCGTGACATCGCCGATCTGGTGCGGCAGTTCAACCTCCGCGAAGGTCTAAAGCCCGAAGATGATCGACTTCCAAAAGTGTTTCATCAACAGATGGGGGACAGCGGTAAAACCCTACCGGAAGATGAATTTGAAATAATGCTGCAAGATTATTATCGCCTGCATGGCTGGGATGAGAAAGGCGCACCACCTGCCGGCCCGTGAGGCCTTATCATTGTTGACACCTAAAACAAAGACTATCGGGGGAAGTTCCGCTTCCCCCGTTTTCAATTTGAGCAACTAATGGAGGTAAGAAATGAAATCTTATAACATTGCCGTCATCCCCGGGGATGGCGTCGGACACGAAGTCGCCGGTGAGGCCGTTAAAATCATGACCGCCGTAGCGGACAAGCATGGTTTCGGTATCAAAACCGAGGCGTTTGACTGGGGATGTGATTATTACCTGACCCACGGCAAGATGATGCCGGATAATATGCTTAATACCTTAAGGAACTTTGATGCCATTTTCCTCGGTTGTATCGGCGATGCCGCCAAAGTTCCAGACCATATTTCTCTGACCCTGCTGCTGACCATCCGCAAAGGATTTGATCAATATGTCAATCTGCGTCCCATAAAACTGTATCCGGGTGTGGAATCACCGGTTAGAACCGCCACTCCCGATACGGTCGATATGGTGGTCATCAGAGAAAACACCGAAGGCGAGTACGCTCAGGCGGGCGGGTTTTTCAAGATGGGTACGGCCGACGGATTTGCGATTCAGTCGGGAATTTTTACCCAAAAGGGGTGTGAACGCGTCATGCACTATGCCTTTGAACTGGCCCAAAAGCGAAAACAGACCGGCATTTCATCGGAGGCAACGGTTACCAACTGCACCAAATCAAACGCGCTGAATTATTCCATGGTTTTTTGGGATACGATTTATGCCCAGGTGGCACAGGATTATCCTGAAATTAAAACCGATATGGCGATGGTGGACGCCCTGTCCATGTGGATGGTGAAAAACCCGGAATATTTCGATGTGATTGTGGCATCCAACCTTTTTGGTGATATCATAACCGATCTGGGTGCCATGCTTCAAGGGGGCATGGGGTTTGCTGCGGGAGGCAACATTAACCCGGAGAAGGAGTTCCCATCCATGTTTGAACCGATTCACGGATCGGCGCCAAAATATACCGGAAAAGGTGTCGTAAACCCGGTGGCCGCCATCGAATCGGTTCGGATGATCCTGGAACATATGGGCCAAGAGGCGGCGGGAAGAGATATAGAAACCGGAATCATTCAGACCCTGAAGGCGGGTCGGGTTAAAACACGTGATATGGGCGGCACGGCTTCTACCGGCGAAATGGGAGATGCCATTAAAAGCGCGCTTTTGACTTCACACTAAAGCGCATCGATGCGCTAAAATCTGCTACCCGAATAATCAGTCAGCGACCACCTTGATGTTTCGGAATTTCATCTTTGGCAACTGCCTCATGCGCAGGGTTTCAAAATCAGGCGGCACATCATTTAGAGCGGTGCTACCAACAAACCGCTTCTTACTCTCTTTGACATCTTTGGCGTATACTTTAAATGTATTTCCTTTCCGTTTCAACCATATCTGTATCCATGCCTGGCTGTTTATCTTCCCGTTGACCTTTACTTTATTGGGGAATTTGACATGGTTTTCATAGCTGAACCAGAATCTAAATTCTTTCTTTTTGCTTGAGGAGCTCAGGACTACAAAGTAACTGTTACCTCTGGGCCAGATATCGAAGCTAAGCGTAAAATTAAGCGGGAATTTTATCGCTTTGAATTCAAGCAAACCCTCGCCTGAGGCCATCTGACCGATGTAGGGCTTGTTGGTATCTTTTTCTATCAAAAATACTGCCTTCTGGCCAATCTCGGGTAAGGGATCGCCGATTTCATATTTGTCAAGTTTGAGCGCGTAGATCACGGACCCGGCCTTTTTGGCAGAAGCTTTGGGGGTTGGTTTACCCTTAGCCATCGCTGAGCCCGGGCTGTCAACCCGGGTGAGAAGAGCGAATTCGAGTTCGAAAGGGATTACCTGGGCCTTGACATCGAGGCAATATGCGGCCGTATTCAGATCCAGGCTTTCGTTGGATATTTCAAGGTCGTGGATGAGGTGCCCGGCGATCTTCGGATCAATGTCTTTTAATGCGGGCCGGTGTTTTTTGACCAACTCCAATACGGCTGCTTCCCGGGCGCGATTCTTTATGGCCCTTATCGGAATATCGGGGTCGCTGAAGCAGTATTTTTTTATGCCTACGGGTATCTTCTGAAATTTTTTAAGGTCCTTTTCGGTGACATAACCGGTTATCTCGACGCATACTTCGCCAAAGTTGGGCCCATTGTAGTAACGGGGATCACCCTTGACACGAAGCAGTCCCAGGCTGTCTGCGGTGAGTAAATCCATGGTCAAAACACCCCTATTGACCTCTGTCGTTGAGCGGATCATCTCACCGTAGATTTCGTTCAGGGCTGCCTGTTTGGCCTGAATCAACAAAAGTTTTCTGATCTGATTCACACCCTTGTCCGGGTAGTCGCCCAACATCAGGCAGGCATTTTTAGTCACCACTTTGCCTTCCTCTGCCGAGGTCGAATCCTCAAAGGCGACTAAAACGACGACTATGATTAACATTAAGGATAACTTCTTCATGACCACTCCTCCATAGTTCAGGATAATAGCTCACGATCTAGTTTCAAAAAAATGAATCATAAAGCGGGATTCTCTCAATGACTCTTTTTATGTAATCTCTTGTCTCTTTCGGTGTTTTTTTTCTTAAAAGTGAATATACCTGTCCATCGCTCATTGAATTGAGTGGGTATTTCTTCACGATCTTTTTTCTCATGGCAGTCGGTCCCCAATTATAACCACATACGGATATGTAACGATTCTTAACCTCTCCGTGAATATCCCGAAAATGCCTATATCTGAGAAGAGACAGATAGACGCTTCCAAGTTTTATATTGTTTTCAGGAAGAAAAAGATATTTCCAAGTCGGTACCGTATCATCCCCATAAAGTTTAATATAAGCCTCTCGTCCAGCATACTTCGGAATAATTTGCATCATTCCGATTGCATTACTGGAAGATACTGCCATCGGGTTAAAATAGGATTCCGTATGGATAACTGCAAAAACAAGCTGCGGCTTCAATTTGAAACGTTTGGCATTTGTTCTAACCGTTGGTAGGTACTTCTCAGCCCTAATCCGTATATGATTAGGAACCAAACTGATTTTAACTCGATATTTTCGCCTTTTGAGACCATCTTTTGAGGTGTAGGATTTGGGATCTGGTTTTATTTTTGGGAGGATTTCCTTTTTAATGAACTTCTCTGGATTTCTGTGATCAACCTTATTGCCTTGATTATCTACAATCTGATCGTCAAGGACCCCTTTCTTCCCAATATCCTTTTTAGCAAAAATGTTTCCCACCTGCTTTTTGATATTTTCCAGAGCTTTCCTTCTAGGCTGTGAATCATCTTCCGGAATCACTGTTTCAAAAATGACATCTCCATGCTTAAAATCCACTCTGCTTCTAGTATCCCTATCTCGGTCGTAATCAACCCAATCCTTTTTTGTCGAATGCACAAACGCTTGCCATTTTTCTTCAACTTCAGCTTTAAGTTGATCCCACCTTTTTTGATGAGCAATAGCTAAATCTTCCCATTGTTTTTTCTTTCGCTCCTTAAGCTCATCCCATTTTGTGTCCTCGGCTGCTTTTATGGCCTCCCACTCCTTATTGGCGTTATCCACTGTATTCTCAGCCTGAATCAGGGAATTTTGAAAAATAAATATAAATAGAATCATATAAAGTGGTATTTTATTCATAAAAACTTTCTATCCCCCACAATATTGATGACCTCGTAAAGAGTCGGGGATTCAACAACGGCAATCCGTTTTTAGGGTAACACCATAATCACCCTACATTTTTTAAGAAAATTATTATCTACGATTGCACCTGCCAAAAGCTTAGCAGAAACGGTAGAAATTATGACATCTGATCGATTAATAGCTTGCTTGGCCCTGATTACCAAAGGATTTTCGCCGATCCTGGGCGTAAGCTCGCGTGCCTTTTTGATTGTTCCGGCATATCCGGCTAAACCCTCGCGCATGGAAATATCTTTATCAACAACCAGACCTCCGAATATTTCAGACAAATCACCTTCAACAAGAATTCTGGGCGCCATTGCGGGATATAATTTCAAACCCCTTGCATCTATTATTAGCCCCGTATATTTCTCAGGAGTTGCCGGCTGCGTTTCGGGTGGATCATATTGTTTTGCTTCAGATTTAAAGACAACCTTTTCAGGCATCAAAATTGAATTTAATCTTTCATCGAGATAAACCCAAGCCCTCGCCTCGTAGACCCCCAGTTTTTGGTTTTTTTCAGGTTCTGAAACATAACAATGGGCTAAATATCCTTCGACATGCCCTTCTATTATCTCCTTTTTTTGTATCCCCCTGATTACACCATAATCTCCCGTAATTCGGATGCCTTTTAAGATTGTCAATAATTCAGCTCGAGCGGTAAGCTGGGCTGCTTTTATCTGGCCATAAGTATCCTGGTCGGGATTTGAATAACCTTTCGCTTCGATTTTCCTTGCAGTCCAATTAATTAAGCCTTTACCTGTAGATTCATATACTTCTCCTTTTTCGCTGACTTGGAGTCCTGCAGATACAACTTTTATGGTTCCTGATAAAATTATTAATACCGAAAGTATAAAAAGAACAAATTTTATCTTTGTATTAAGCATCATCAGCCTCCTCATTATTAGATCGGTTTTTAAATAAAAAACCCCGCCTCTCATTCAGAGAAACAGGGTTTTTATTGTTCAGATCATGGCTCCCTCTTAATTAAGGTTAGCACATTTCAACAATCTTTAAAAAATTTAGCATAATTTTATGCCGGATGTCAAGAAATGCGGTGCTTAGAATCGAAATCCATAATTTGGCTTCAAAAAACCTCCTTTTTGAAAACTATAATTAGGACCCCAATTTAAGGCGGGGTCCATACGAATCATTTCAATCGAAATAAAATAACAGGACCGGGCATATTTGTCGTGGAGGCTGTGGAGGGTAGCCGGAGACCCTAAGAAGGCCCTGCGGTTGAAGTTCGCAAAGGCGGCTATCCCGTATTGGTTATGCGCTGTCACCTATGGCCGGCGATGCACCCTGGGCGACGGGGCACGCTAACTCGCAGTACCGGCAGGGTTTCCAGACCTTGCTGGGCTCTTCGATCCCCATGATCGCACCATCGAGTATTTCCGTATCGGCAGCGCGTTTGTCGTCCTCCTTCTTGCAGTGCGCCCTCTCGAAGGCCCCGCTTCGGAACGCCCCTCGCGGACAGACTTGGTGGCAGGGCATGTCGCAGCCGGTGCACGGGTCGAAGTTGATCGGACCGGTCGGCTTGAGCTCAGCCTCCATGAAGATCCCTCTAAGACGGACACGCGTTCCAAACTCCGGTGTGACCAGGATGTTGTGCTTGCCGATCACCCCCAGGCCGGCCAGGGCTGCTGAATCCTTGAGGAACGCCCCCCCGTACTCGATCTGGTACGGCAGCGAAAGGGCGTTGATTCCGAGCTCTTCACCCAGCCATACTCGCAGCTTTCGCGACTGCATCCTCATTATACCGTTGCCGGGGGTAAAGCCCGGGACCTTCATGCTCCACCAATCGAGTACCGGCTCGGATGCCGGATGGGACAAGGCTAACACCAGCACTGATTTGTGCTCCTCGCGCCATTGCACGCCCTTGTATTCTTCGTAGAACGGCGCTTTGTCGTAGGCCGCATAGGAAGGGGCAGCCTTCAGATCATCGATTGTCGCGATTCCCGCCAGCGAAGCCCCCAACTCCTTCGCCTTCGCGACGATGGTTTTTTCGATCTTATTGCCTTCGGATTTCATGTGCCTGGGTCCTTTCCACGCTTGTGATATTGAGGAGTTCACGCACCACTGTTCCTCCGAAATAACTCGGCTCTCTTTTCGGATCCGGTGGCCGCACCTCAGGACAGCTGCATGCGAATCAGCGCGTCGGCCGCGACGACCCCCTGGCCTTCGGCCAAAAGCATCAGTGGGTTGATATCGAGTTCGATAATGGACGAAGGGTCATCCTCAACCATGCCCGCAACCGCCAGGATGACATCAGCGGCGGCGTTCAGATCGGCAGGTGGGGCCCCCCTGAAACCGTTTAAGAGAGGTGCACACTTCAGCTGACTCAACGCATGTAACACCCGCTCTCTGGTGGTCGGCAACAGGAGTGATGCGCTGTCTTTCATCATCTCGACCAAAAGTCCACCGCCTCCGACCAAAAGATACGGGCCGAATTGCTGATCACGAGCCACACCGACAATGAGCTCCGCCACGACGCCATCGACCATTTTCTCGATCAGACAGGACTCGCAGAAGCCCGACATCTCCATCACGGCCGCCGATACCTCACCTGCGCTGCCAAGGTCGAGTCTGACGCCCCCAACTTCGGTCTTGTGCGCAACGCCCAAGGCCTTGACGACGATCGGATAGCCCAACGCTTCGGCCGCCGCTGCCGCCTGTTCGGCACTGCGAACGACGCGCGCCGAAGGGACCGGTACGCCACACCGGGCGAGAAGGCCCTTGGATTCGGCCTCGTCCAACACCTTGATGCTACCGTCCTTCTGTTGATCGAAGCTTTTGAGTAACGGTGGGGCGGGAGGCCGGTTCCAGGCAGCGCCCACATCGACCCCCGCCTGGATGCCTGCGATCCCGGCATCGATGCCGGCCAGCGTTGCAATGCCCTCTTTCATTAAACGCGCCGCCACCGATTCTGTAATCGTATCTGAAAAGGTCGCCAGCACCGCGCCCTTGGTGCCGGTCTGTTGTGCTGCGCGGACGAAACCCCTCTCGGCCCCACCCCAGGTCGACTGGTCACAAAGGTCTTCTCTTGGGTAATCGAGCAAACACAATGATACATCAAAGTCTTCTGACAAAAAGGCGGTAAAGTTCTTGGCCATCTGCTCCTCGTCATCCCAGTCGAACATCTGGAAATCGAACGGATTGGCAGCCACCATCCGCTCGTGTATCGTCGCGCGAAGACCTTGTGTCACCTTTTCGGACAGCGGGGGCATGGTCAGGCTCGGGCCCAAGGCGTCGGCGAGAAGAATGAGATCACCGCCCGAGGTGCTCATTGCCCCGATCCGGCCGCCGTTCAATGGGCCAAGAACGTGCAACACCTTCAGTGCTTCCATGAGCGCTTCCAGGGAATCAACTCGAGCCACGCCGAGGCGCTCGAACAGAGCACTCACCAGAACGTCGGAACCGGCGAGCGACGCCGTATGCGATACCACCATTTTCTGACCGACCTTTGATCGACCGGTCTTGACGGCAACGAGGGGCTTGGCCAGCTCTCGGGCGACGTTGACTGCATCCTGGAAGGCCTTTGGGTCAGGCATCGTTTCCACAAAGAGCCCAAGTGCCGTGACCCGATCCTGTCGAGCGAAGGTGTGGATCGCATCATGGAGATCGAACTTCAGCTTGTTCCCCAGGGACAGCATGTAGGCAATGGGAAGGCCGCGCCGCTGCATGGTGAGGCTGAACCCCACGTTCGACGACATGGTGATGATGGCCACGCCTTGGTCGACCCGCCGGCCGCCCTGCTGGTCGGGCCAGAGCATCGCCCCGTCGAGATAGTTGAGGAGCCCGTAGCAATTCGGCCCGATTAGGGGCATGTCACCCGAGGCCTCCAGAAGCCGCTCTTCGAGTTCGGAACCCTCCTCGCCCGCCTCGATAAAGCCGGTGGCATAACAGACCGCGCCGCCCCCATCCCGTGCAGCGAGATCTCTGACGATGTCGATGGTGAGGTGGCGATTAACCCCAACGTACGCAGCATCGGGGCTTCCCGGTAGATCCTTCACCGAGCGAAAGACCGGGCGCCCCAGGACCTCCGTTTTCTTGGGATGGACCGGCCAGATCTCCCCTTTGTATCCCATGCGATCGCTCTGGCGAATCACCTCCTCGGCCTGCGCACCGCCGAAAACGGCAATGGAACGCGGTTTCAAAAGACGCTCAAATGACATGTGTTGCCCTCTGTAATAGGCCTTGTTTTTTAGAGATACGTATAGGTGAAAGGCGCTAGAGTGTCAACCGCATTATCAATGCAACATGCAGGATACATGCTGTGCGTGGCGGTATGAAACTTTTTAGGAAACTTCAGATTTCAATACGCTGGCTTTGAGCTTAATTTTCTTACAGGCTGTTCAAACATTGGGGTCCATCGCCAAAACCTATTTTTTCTTTGAAATGTCATTTATACCCCAAAATAGCGCTTGACACGGCTGCGTTAAAAATATAGTTATATAGTTGTGTATATCAATTTTGTTTATTTTCTAATAAATCAAATAATTATACCATAAAAAATATGACAAAAAGAAACCCAACCGGTAATCCTACGCCGGTCTATTACCGCCTCCAGACCGAAATCCAGAAGAAAGTTGAAAACGGCCAGTGGGCGCCCGGCGTGTGTATTCCGCCCGAGCGAAGTCTGGCGGAAACATTTAAGGTCAGTGTCGGCACGGTCAAAAAGGCCATTTTGAATCTGGTTCACGAGGGGTATCTATACCGTATCCAGGGCAAGGGCACGTTTGTGGCCGGCACGACGCTGCGACGCGAAAGCCTTCGCTATTACCGGTTTTTGAGAGATTTTAACGACGATGAGGCCCGTCTCAATGTAAAGCTTTTAAGCATCAAACCGATCAAAGGCAAACAGCCCCATAACCGTTATTTGGAATTGCGGGCCAACCAGGGTTTGTATGCCATAAAGCGTGTGTTCTTACTGAAAAAGAAACCGATTGTGTACAACGTTTCTTATTTGCCCCAGCAAAAATTTAAAGACCTGGATTCATTTCCAATCCGTCTCTTTGAAAAAGTAACTCTTTATGAAACTCTGGAAAAGAATTACGGCGTCCCTACGATATATAATCGCGAGCTTTTCGGCATCCGGGAAGCAAATCGCCAAATTGGAGAAGCACTTGGCGTACCGGCTGGAACGACGTTGCTGTTTATTGAAATGCTGTCCTATACGTATAAAGACAAACCTTACGAATACCGCCGTAGTTACTGCCAAACGGACGGAAGAACCATCTATCGGGAAATTTAATGATGAAACACGATGATTATCCGGTTATCGCTGCCGATGTGCTGGTCATCGGCGGTGGCAGTGCAGGAATCATGGCTGCCATAAGGGCCAAAGAACTCAACCCGGAACAGGATGTGGTCATTTTTGAAAAAGGTGAAATCAAATACTCCGGGTGTATCGCCCGGGGCATGGATGCCCTTAATATCGTGGCTGTTCCGGGAATCTCGACCCCCGAGCTTTATGTTGAATCCAACGCCATGGCCTGCGACGGCATCATGGACGAACCGGTTAATTACCGCATGGCCCGGCGCAGCTGGGATATGCTCAAGAAACTGGAGTCCTGGGATGTCTGTTTTCCGGTGGATAAAAAAGGAAAATACGAGGTTTTGCAGGTTCATCCCAAAGGCAAATTTTGTGTCACCATGAAGGAGCCGGAACTCAAATCGCTGCTTGCCAAACGGGCCCTGGATATGGGCGTAAGGGTCGTCAATCGCACCATGGCCGCCCAGCTCCTCAAAAACGGGGATCGGATTTCAGGTGCCATCGGGATGAATGTCCGCACCGGTGAAATAATCGTATGCAAGGCCAAATCGATTATCCTCTCCGCCGGGGGCACGGCCCGTTTCGGCCTGCCCAACAACGGCAATCTGTACGGCGTCTATGATTTCCCCGGCAATACCGGCGACGGTTACTGCCTGGCCTACCGGGCCGGGGCCGAGTTGAGCGGGTTCGAGTACACGCTCATCTACTACATCGTCAAAGACATCAATGCCCCCCTTCTTTATATAACGCTGACACGGGGTGCCCATCTCCTGAACGCTTTTGATACGCACCGCGAAAAAGAGCACCCTTCCATAAAATCGATGCTTCAGGAACACAACGACCTCAGCGGACCCTTGCGCATCCAGATGAGTCATCTTCCCGAAGACCGGCTAAGAGAAATCGAAGATATTCTTTTCACCACTGAACGGCCGGTCTGTGAACGCTTCTATAAAGGGCGCGGGATCGATTTTCGTTCCGGGGAAATCGAGCTGTGGCCCACGGAAACATTTCTTTGCGGCGGGCACGGTCTGACCGGTGTTCGGGTCAATGAAAATGCCGAAACCTGTGTTCCCGGTCTTTATGCCGCCGGCGACACTTCGCTGGTGGCCCGGGGGCATTTATCGGGCGCCTTTGTATTCGGAGAAATCGCCGCCGAAAGTGCCACCCAATATGCGGCCCGAAACCAAACCGCTGAACCGGACCGGGACCCGGTCGATGCGTTCTTAGCTCAAAGGGACGCCAGACTCGGGCAAAGCGCAAACCCGATCCCGATCGAAGAATTTGAGTACAAAGTCCGGCGCATCATCAATGATTACATCAGACCTCCCAAAAATGAATACAAACTCGACCGCGCCCTGTGGTGGATGGATCGCTTCCGGGAAGAGCTGCGGACCATGGTGGCGGTAAAGGATGTGCACGACCTTTTTAAGGTTTACGAAGTCGAAAACATCATCCAGTGCGCCACTCTGAGCGCCACCGCTTCCAAGGAAAGAAAGGAAAGCCGCTGGGGGCCGTGGCATCAGCGCAGTGATTATCCCGAGCGCAATGATCAAGACTGGTTAAAGCACATCGTTCTGACCCAGGAAGATCGGCCACAGGACGTCAGAGTTTCTTATAAAAACATCCTTAAGCTCGAAGGAAAAGATTAGAAATGCGAACAAACCTGTTGGAAAGTCTGTCGGACAACATCGCTGTCGATAAAAGCAAATGTACCACCTGCGGAATCTGCATCGATACGTGTATTCTCGATAACTTGAGGATGAAACTGGCCCCCTGCCGTCAGGCCTGTCCTCTGGGGGTTAATTGCCAGGGGTATGTCCAGCTCATCGCCAGAGGCGAGGAATCCAAGGCCATGGAATTGCTGCGTGAAACCTTGCCCTTTCCGGGAATCTTGGGACGTATCTGTTCTCAGCCCTGTGAGGATAACTGCCATCATAAAAAAATGGACGGCCAAGCCGTAGCCGTCCGCGCTCTGAAACGTTATCTGGATCATCACATCGATGCCGGGGATATCCCGCTGCCGGAGATACAGGCCGATTCCAATCACAAAGTGGCTGTTATCGGATCAGGACCGGCCGGGATGCTGGCGGCCCACGATCTTCGCACACATGGATATGGGGTGACCCTGTTTGAATCTGAAACGGCTCCGGGCGGGATGCTGCGCTGGGCCATTCCGGAATTCAGATTACCCCAGGATGCTTTGGCAAAGGAAATCGAATTACTGCAAAAAATGGGCGTGGATATCCAGTGTGGTATCGCCATTGGTAAAGAGAAGACATTTGATGAAATCGACGACACCTATGCCGCGATTATCGTCGCCACCGGGTGCCCGGACCCGGCCCGATTAGATACCGAAGGCGAGAATCTGCCGGGTGTTTTCCACGGGCTTACTTTTTTACATGATGTGCGCGCCGGAGAAGAATTGGCCCCGGGTCAAAAAGTGGTCGTTATCGGAGGCGGAAATGTGGCCGTTGATGCGGCCCAGACAGCACTTCGACTGGGAGCCGACGATGTCACCATGGTCTGTCTGGAATCGGATGCCGAAATCCCGGCCTATCCCGAAGCCCTTGAAGGCGCTCTGGCCGAGGGCATCAAAATCGAGCATTCCTGGGGGCCCACCCGCTTTGTCGCGCAGGAGGGCGTTTTGAAGGGGATCGAATTCCAACGCTGCCTGACCGTCTTTGATGATAAGGGACGGTTTAGCCCCTGCTTCGATTCATGTGAATTAATGTCGCTTGACGCCGATACGGTTATCGTGGCCATCGGTCAAACCCGTGATTGGACCTTTTTAAATCACGTCGGCCTGTCAACCGAAAGCTTGAGGCAAATCGATCCCTTAACCCTTCAGTCTGCAAATGAAAAACTATTTTTCGCCGGGGACGTCGTCAGCGGCCCCTCGTCGGTGATTGAGGCCATGGCCAAAGGACGCCGGGCGGCCGAATCCGCCCACCGCTTCTTAAAAGGGGAACACCTGCGCTACGGCCGCGCGTATCCCGGTCCGTTTGAAATGGATTTTGACATCGACACGGATCGCGGCGTCTCCCGCCCGCGGGTAAAAGTTGAAGAACATCGCTGTCAGGGCAAAGGCGATTTTCAAGAACTCGAAAAGCCCTTTACACAGGCTATCGCCCGCAAGGAAGCCGAACGCTGCTATTCATGCGGCCAGCCGTTCGGCAAATTCCGTACGTGCTGGTTTTGTCTGCCGTGTGAGGTGGCGTGTCCCCACGAGGCACTGTATGTGAATATCCCCTATTTGTTGAGATAAGCACAGGAAAGGCAAAAAGGACATAGCGCCCTCCGGGCGAACATAATTAATCTTTGACACGGATTTCACAGATGGCACTGCTCTTTATTTCATAAATGCGGCAGCATTTATGAAATGGAAGCATTGTTTGAACAATG
>CAZNFS010000042.1:0-19880 GCA_964572695.1 uncultured Desulfobacteraceae bacterium | reverse complement strand
GGCTACATTTTTAAACCACCGCTTTTATAACATTTTCACGGCGCCGCTAACAATGGGTAGTCCGGAAACCACATTGATCGGTTCGTCTTCGGTTCCCATGAACCCGGCTGCCGTTAAAGCCAGAATTTTAACAAAATCCGTAATTAATTTGTCCTGATCTAAAGTGAAGTGCCGGACATTCGATTGGTTTTCCGCTAGATCGCCGACAAAATACGTTTTTCCATCAATGGTGACGTGGAAATATTCAGCCGGCGAAACCTCATTGAAGTCTGACCAGAATTGAAGGCCGGTTGCATCTCCTAAAATCGATTTGAAAATAAGGGGATCTTTGTAACCGGCTACCTTCGTGAAACCAAACCCAATATCTATACCTAAGACTTCCACATTATCCTCCTTTACAGGGGTTTTAGAGTTGAGATAGATAAGTGACCTGCACTTTGGCTGGTTTTTCGGATGCGGCGATATCCGAAAGTCTGTCGGCGATTTCGGTCAAATCGCTTTTACCGAATCGCAGCATTTCATTGATAATAATTTTAAGCTTGTCGGGATTGCCCCCTTCGACAAGGATGAATTCATCTTCGCTGGGTTTGCTGTTATAGATGGCGACCTGTTTGGATTTTGGATGATAAAATAAATAAATGGGATGGGTAGATAACGTTTTGGTTACAAAATCATATTCCTGGAATTTTAATCCATCTAATATAAGGGTCTTCAGGTCCGAGTTTTTATCAAGCGTTATGCGCTCCATACGTTCCGAATCTCCTTAAACAGTATATAAAAAAATGCCCAATACAACCGTGCTGACCCAAACCGCAGTTGAACAAGTATCGACCTTATCAAAAAAAAATATCCGGCACAAGGAACTTTGCATCTATAAATGACGCAGCCCTCCCTGATCCCTTTCCAGTCTTGTAAAATACGAAATTTCTTGGTAAGAAATCTTAAAGGCGTATCCGCCCCATTAGGAATAAAACAAAACCTAGCGCGATGTAATTTGGCAACAATGACTGTGCTTGAAAATCTCGATCTTACGACCAATATTGGGCGCTTGCCGATTCAGAATCCTGTTTTAACTGCCTCGGGTACATTCGGTTATGGCCGGGAGTTTGAGCCGCTGGTCGAACTTGAGCGTCTCGGGGCCATCATTGTTAAAGGGCTTTCATTAGAAGCGTCGAAAGGGAATCCGCCGCCCCGAATTGTTGAAACGGCCTGCGGAATGCTCAATGCGATTGGTCTGGAAAATGTGGGCATCGAAGTCTTTGAAAAGGAAAAACTCCCCTTTTTGAAATCGCTCAACATACCGGTTTTGGCCAATATCTATGGAAAGACGATCGAAGAATATGCAGACCTGGCCGCACGGCTTGATGGTATCGCAGGGGTTGCCGGGATTGAAGTGAATATTTCATGCCCAAACGTTAAGGCCGGTGGAATCGCATTTGGCGTGAATCCTCAAGTCGCTTTTGATGTGGTTTCGGCAACAAGGCGCCAGACTCAAAAACCATTAATGGTCAAACTTTCGCCGAATGTTACCAGTATTGTCGAAATCGCCGCAAGGGTGGCAGAAGCCGGAGCCGATTCAATCTCGCTCATTAACACCATTACCGGAATGGCTGTCGATATTGATTCCCGGCGGCCCAAGCTGGCGAATATTACCGGGGGACTTTCGGGTCCGGCAATCAAACCGATTGCGCTGCGGATGGTGTGGGAGGTGGCACAGCAGGTAAACATTCCCGTCATCGGAATCGGGGGTATTTGTAGTGCCGCAGATGCGCTTGAGTATCTCATCGTCGGAGCATCTGCGGTCCAAATCGGCACCGCAAATTTTATTAATGCGCAGGCGAGCACAGACATCATCGAGGGAATCGAGGCATTTTTAAGGCAAAATCGTATTTTCCGATTACAAGACTTGATTGGAACGCTAGATACTTCGTAAGCGTTCACGGGTTCACGGTTAAGGCCAGATAAAACATACATTTTTCACTTTAGCACGGAAAGGAGAACCAAATGGAGTTTGAAAATTTAGAGGCAATTATCGATTTTGCGATTGAAAAAGAAATTGAAGCGGCCGACTTCTATCAGGGGTTAAGCCGTGAGGCATCCATGTCAGGGGCTAAGCAAATGCTCGAGGAATTCGCACGTGAAGAGAGGAAACACCAGACCCTCCTTGAAAATATAAAATCCCAAGGGTTTGATGAAAGCGTTGTCGAATATAAATTTACGTGGATTCCGGACCTGAAACGGAGTGACTACCTGGTAGAACTGGAATACTCAGACGGCATGGGATATAATGAACTGTTGATTCTGGCAATGAAGCGCGAGGAAAAAGCCCTTGCGCTCTATAACATATTGTTGGAACGCGCCGAAGGAGTTGAGAGTCAAAAGTTCTTTAAAATCCTCTGTCAGGAAGAAGCCAATCATAAGCTCAAACTCGAAACCCTTTATGATGATTACATGGCGGAAATGGGAGACTAAAGATTCGCGAAGAAATAACTTTACATTGAAGTCCCTGTTTATTAGTTACAATGTAGTTAAAAAGTAATTAAAATTATTGAGCGGGCAGCCTAACAAGCCGTCTAGTTGTCAGCGGATTGATAAAGGAGCTTAAGGCGGGTTCCCCTGGGGTAGGAGACTATAATGAAACTAAAACAGATTGTCATATCCATCGAAAACGCACTCGGCCGTTTGTATGACGTTACACGCGCCCTAGGCGATGCAGGCATTAACCTCAGAGCTCTCAGTCTGGTGGATACAGGGGCTTTTGGCCAGCTGCGGCTTTTGGTATCCAATGTTGCCAAAGCCCGGCGCATCCTTATGGAAATGCAAATACCGGCCTTTGTCAATGAAGTGCTGGTCGCGGAAATCGAAGATAAGCCCGGGAGCTTGTCTAGAGTTCTAAAAATGGTAAAGGATGCTAATATCCAGGTGACCTATATGTACGCTTTTACCGGATTTTCGGCTGAAAATGCAACCATGGTGTTTCGTTTCAGCGACAACGATAGAGCGATCGAGGTATTGCAGGCCAACAACGTCAATTTGCTGGATGCCAAGGCTTTTGGAATTCTTGAAAATGAAAATAAAAAGTAAATCGTCCAGATCCTATGCGGAACAGGGAGGTTGTTAAAATGGAGGGAAAAGCGGACTTTTGTCCCCAGACTTTTGCTGTAATTGGTGCAGGGCCGGTGGGATGTATTGTTGCAGCCTTCCTTGCCAAAGGCGGCTATGAAGTCATTCTTTGTGATGTGGTGCACGAACTACTTAACCCGGCACTGGATCCCGGCATCACCATCGAAGGTGCCGTAAACCTTAAGCAACCTGTTTCCAAAATATGCAACAATATTGATGAACTCGCCTATCATCCGCCTGACGTCATTGTCATTGCGGTCAAAGCCAACGCCTTAGCACTGATTGCTTCCGCCATCGAAGGATTTTATCAAGAAGGGATGTATATCGTCAGCTGGCAAAACGGGATTGACACGGAACTTGAAATCGCAGAGGTTTTGGGCCGCAAAGCATCCATGCGCGCAGTGGTAAATTATGGATGCGGTATGATGGCGCCGGCACACGTTCATATCCCTTTCCATCATCCGCCGCATTATATCCAAGAGCTTGATCCTGAATCTGAGGCGGCTGCCAAGGCGATTGCCGCAGCATTTACAGATAGCGGCCTTGAAACCCTTCATACCGGAAACATCATTTCAATGGTCTGGCGCAAGAGCGTCTTAAACGCCTCTATGAATCCGGTATGCGCCGTCACGGGGCTAACGATGGCTCAGGCCATGAATGATCCCATTGTTTTCCAAATTGTGGATGCATTGGCTAAAGAGTGTATTCAGGTTGCCCGGGCCAATGAAATCGATCTGGGTTGGGATTTTTATCCCAATGGGATAGACTATATGCGCAAAGCCGGTAAGCATAAGCCGTCGATGCTGATGGACATCGAAAACAAACGCCGCACGGAAATCGATTTTATCAATGGTAAATTCGTTGAATATGGGGAGCGGGCCGGGATCGCCACGCCCTATAACAAAACACTCAAATCGCTGGTAAAGGGCCTTGAATCGAGCCAGATAGACAAATAGGTGGTAGCGAAATCAGAAAAGATGGTGTTTGCAGGAGTTGATGTCGGGGCTTCAAGAACTAAAGTTGCGCTATTAGACGCTCACAAAAATTTATGCGGTTACGCGGTCCAAAAATCAGGCACCGATTTTGTGGGCACTTCCGAAAAATCTTTGATGTCTGCATTGCAAATGGCCGGCCTGTCTAAAAACGATATGGCCAATATGGTCGCAACCGGATATGGACGCAAAAATGTAACCGATGCCGCGGAAACCAAGACCGAGATCAGCTGCCATGCTTGGGGTTGTTACCATTACTTTCCTTTGGCCAGTACCATTATCGATATCGGGGGCCAGGACAACAAGATCATAAAGCTGGGCCAAGCCGGGCGCCGAACCGGCTTTAAAATGAATCGCAAATGCGCCGCGGGCACCGGCGCTTTTCTGGAAGAAATGTCGACCCGACTCGATATTCCTCTGGAAGAAATGGATGGACTGGCCGGTCAATCGAAAAACATGGTTAGACTGGGAAGTTTTTGCACCGTATTTTCAGCAACAGAGGTGCTTGAGAATATTCGCAATGGCAAGAAAATCGAAGACATCGTTAAGGGGGTTTTCTTTTCCATGATTCAAAGGGTGATCGAAATGGATGCTCTGACCGAAAATGTGGTTATGACCGGCGGGGTGGTGGCCCATAACCCTTATCTGGTAAGGATGACAGAAACTTTGATCGGTCGTAAGATTCTAGTCCCGGAATATCCCCAATTGACCGGAGCCATCGGCGCAGCGCTCTATGCCATGAAGATAAAAAACACATAACAAATAAATCACAAAAATCAAAAAGCAAATGACAAACAAATCCCAATAACCGAAATTCAAAATTTCAAACAAAAAAATTGGAGCTTAAAATGTTTGCTCATTGGAATTTATTTGAAATTTGGAGCTTGGAATTTGTTATTTGCGGCGTACGCCTTTTCAACAGCGCCGGCTTGTCCGGGTTAGGAAAGATAAGGATGTAAAATGGCTGAAGAAAAAAACGGTAATAGGAAAAAAATAAAGGCAACGGCCGAGATGCATCGCCTCATGGCCGACTATTTTTACGAGCTCGATTCAGCGGCCAAAACCGGCACGCAAAAAATTGCCTGGTGTACCAGTGTCGGACCGGCGGAAATATTACGGGCCCTGGGATTTTTGGTGTTTTTCCCTGAAAATCACGGCGCAGCCTTAGGGGCAACGCGTATGGCCACAGATTTACTTCCGGTAGCCGATGCACACGGATATTCGCCTGATATCTGTTCTTATTTACGTGCCGATATCGGGGCGTATTTACAGGGTGTCACCCCTCTTTCAAAGCCGCATCCGGGCATAGAAACGGTTCCCAAACCGGATGTGCTGGTTTTTAATACGAACCAGTGCCGAGATGTTCAGGATTGGTTTGGCTGGTATGCCGAGCAAATGAATGTGCCGATGCTGGGCATTCACACCCATTGCGGGATACAGGAGGTGACATCACATCATGTGCGTTCCATCGCTGTGCAGATGGAGGAAATGATTGGGCCGTTGCAGAAAATATCGGGCCAGAAATTCGATCTGGATGAACTCAAACGGATTGTGGCCCTTTCGCGGCAGTGTTCTGACCTGTGGGAAAAAGTGCTTAACACGGCGGCCAATGTACCATCTCCCCTGACATTTTTTGATATGACGATCCACATGGCCCCGGCCGTGGTGTTGCGGGGAACCCAGCAGGCGGTCGATTACTATCGTCGACTCCTTTCCGAAATGGAGGGAAGATTGGCCGATAACGCCGCCGCGGTTGAGGGTGAACGCTGCCGGATCTATTGGGAGGGGATGCCCGTCTGGGGCAGACTCAGAGATCACTCGGAGATGTTTGCCGGATTGAAAGCCTGTGTCCTGGCCTCGACCTATTGCAACAGCTGGGTTTTTTCGGCCTTTGATCCGGATGACCCGTTTAACAGCATGGCACGGGCTTATACGGAGTTGTTCATTGTCCGAGCCGAAGCCTACAAAGAAGCATACTTAAAAAGGATGCTGGAATTTTTCAAGATAGACGGTATCCTTTATCACGAAGCCAAATGCTGTCCCAACAATTCAAATACGCGCTACGGAATGCCCCGGCGGCTGGAATCAGAAACCGGGATTCCCAGTTTAATGATTTATGGCGATCTAAACGATCTCCGGCTTCTTTCCGATGAACAGACCAAAACCAACGTGGAAGCGTTTATGGAGCAGCTGGAAGAAACAAGGGGATAAAGACATGTCGGATTGGTTGAATTTAGGTCAAAATCTGAAGGTAAATGCCAAAAAGTACCGAGATACAGTGGCGTTAAAAGACCGGGAGCGCTCATTTACATATCCGCAAGTCAATAATCGCGTAAACCGATTGGCGCACAGCCTGTGGGATACTGGACTACAAAAAGGAGACAAGATTGCGGTACTGCTGGAAAACTGCGTCGAAATCGTAGAGCTGTTTTTAGCCACCGCCAAAACAGGTATCGTGATCATTCCGATAAACTTCCGCCTGGCCGGACCCGAAATCGAGTACATCGTTAATAACTCAGATGCTGTCGCATTTGTCGTGCATGATCAATTTGTCGGGACGGTGGACCGGATCAAACCGCAACTGACTCAGATCTCCTCCCTTAGATACGTGGTCGTCGGCACACCCCAGGAAGGCTACCGGCCCTATGAGGATTTAATTGCCGCCGGATCCGAGGAGGAAGTTGAGGCGGAAGTCCGTCCGCAAGACCCATGGATTTTGATCTATACTTCCGGGACCACCGGGAAGCCCAAAGGGGTGGTTCGTTCGCACCAATCACACATCGCGTTTTTTCTGCTGAATGCGATTGATTATGGTTTCAACTATAAGGATACCTGTTTAAACGTCATGCCGCTTTGCCACATTAATTCGACCTTTTTTACATTCACCTTTCTATATCTGGGTGGATCGGCCTATATTCATCCGGCGATTTCTTTTAAGGGCGAAGAGATCCTGGAGATTATCGAAAGGGAGAAAATTACATTTATATCTTTGATCCCAACGCACTACAATCTGATTTTGAATGTGTCTGCGGAAGCGAAAAATCGCGATGTAACCTCCATCCGCAAACTGCTCTGCTCTTCGGCCCCTGTAAGAAGAAGTATGAAAACAGCGATCATGGAATTTTTTCCGGGCGTAGAGCTCTATGAGGCCTACGGATCCACGGAGGCGGGGTGCGTTACGGTACTGAGGCCGGAGGATCAGCTGAATAAGCTGGGATCGATCGGTATCGAGCAGACCGGCACCGATTTTATCAAAATCCTTGATCCCGAAGGCCGCGAAGTCGGCGTCGATGAGGTGGGAGAAATCTATTCCAAAGGCCCGATGCTGTTTGATGAATATTATAAGCTGCCTGAAAAAACGGCTGCCGCATTTAAGGGCGAATGGTTTTCAGCCGGTGATATGGGCAAACGGGATCAGGACGGATATTTTTCAATTGTTGACCGAAAGGACAATATGATCATCACCGGTGGTGAAAATGTGTATCCCAGTGAAGTCGAAGAAGTCATTGGCAGCCATGAATGTGTATTCGACTGTGCCGTAATAGGCCTGCCGGATAACAAGTGGGGTGAAAAAGTGGTGGCCGTGGTGATCAAGAAGCCGGGTCTGGATGAAAATGATATCAACCAGGAAACCATCTACGAATGCTGTAAGGACAAAATTGCCGGTTACAAGCGGCCAAAAGAGGTGGTTTTTATCGAAGTGGATGAAATGCCCCGCACCGCTACAGGAAAAATTCTGCATCGGAAACTGAGAGAAGAATATTGAGCCGTAAAATAACAAATTATAAGCACCAAATACCAAATAAATCCCAAACTCCAAACACCAAACTTTGGTTTGTTGTTTGAGATTTGGGTCATTGGTATTTGTTTGTTATTTGTTATTTGGAATTTGAAATTTTTTGGAATAGTGATTTGTTGGTTTTTGTTTTTGACATAAAACTTAAAAAATCAGATATAAGATAACAGAAAGAGGAGGTTGATTAATGTTGTCAAAAGCGTTTATTCCGTATGGGGGCTACTACAGCTCTCCGTTTGTTCGCTGGCAAGGGACTTTAGCCAACGCCAACGCCATAACACTAGGCGCCGAAACGTCTCAGAGATGGCTTAACGAAAAAGCATGGGACTCCAAGATGTTTGATTATCTCATTTTGGGAATTACCATTGGCCAGCCAAAATTATTTTATGGCGGCCCCTGGGCGGCGGGCTTAATCGGCGCCGAAGGAATTCCCGGTGTTCTCATCAGTCAGGCCTGCTCCACTTCCACCACGTGTATTTTTCAGGCTGCGGTAGGGGTTGAGACCGGAATGTACCAAAATGCGTACACACTCATGGTGGATCGATGCTCCAACGGTCCGCATACCATCTGGCCCAATCCGGCGGGGCCGGGCGGCACAGTAATTTCAGAAAATTGGGTCATGGACCATTTCAATAAGGATCCCTGGGGCGGCACCGCCATGATCAAGACGGCCGAGAATGTGGCTGCAGAAGCAGGCATTACGCGCGAAGCATGCGACGCTGTGGCCCTGCGCCGATACGAGCAGTATTTGGATGCGTTGGCCGATGATCGGGCCTTTCAGAAACGGTATATGTTTCCGATCGAAGTCAAACTGTCCCGTAAAAAGATACTCACGATCGAAACCGATGACGGCGTCATGCAAACCACGGACGAAGGACTGGCCCGGCTTAAGCCCGTTCTACCGGACGGAGTGCACACCTTTGGCGCTCAAACACATCCTGCCGATGGAAACTGTGCGCTTGTAGTCACAACCAAAGAGAAGGCCAAAGAATTGAGTGCCGAGCCGGGAGTAGAGGTGCAGCTTGTCTCTTATGGATATGCACGCGTCGAAAAGGCCCACATGGCCAAAGCGGTGGTTCCGGCCGCACAGATGGCTTTGGAAAAAGCCGGCATCGGTGTCAGTGATGTAAAGACCATTAAGACGCATAATCCTTTCGCAGCCAACGATCTGTATATGGCCCAGCAGATGAATATCGATGTCAAAGGGTTTAACAATTACGGTTGTTCCCTGATCTACGGTCACCCCCAGGCACCCACCGCCGGGCGGCTGATCATTGAAGGAATCGAGGAGACGGTCATACAAGGCGGGGGGTACCTGTTGTTTTCAGGCTGTGCTGCCGGAGATACGGCCGCCGCCCTCGTATTAAAGGTCGGCTGATGCCGGCAAATGGTTGATTTGAACCTTTAAACGCAAAGGAGGAACGCTCATGAAGAAAAGCAGATTAACAATGTTTACGGTTCTTTTGGCGGCAGTCTTGTTTATGCTGCCATACGGAGCCGCATGGGGAGCGGAGCCGATTGTTATCGGGAGTCCGCTGTCCACGGCCTATGTTTACGGCTGGGCTGCCGAAAGGGGCATAAAGCTGGCCGTTGAAGAGATTAATGCGGCCGGCGGCGTCAATGTGGGCGGAACCAAACGTCCCTTCAAAGTTGAAGTGATCGATACCCGGGATTTGGAACCGGGGGTCCCGGTGAGCGATGCCTTGCTGGCCGTGGAAAAACTGATCCTGGACAAAAAAGCCGATTTCATCGTGGGGGGACCGGTTCGTTCGGAGGCGGCCCTGGCGGCCATGCCGCTTTTATCCAAACACAAAAAGGTCTCCATCCTTACCACTGGCGTCCTGACACCCAAATATCACAAAATAGTGGCCAAAGAGTATGATAAGTTTAAATACATGTTTCGTATTCACGGGGAAGCCGTGCAGCTGGTAGGCGAAATGTTCGCTAATTTTGGCGCATTGAAGAAAAAGTACGGCTTTAACAATTTGTTTATCATCGCCCAAGATGTTTCCCATGCGCGCGGTGCGGCCAATATTATGAAGAAGATTGCCACCAAAAAGGGGTGGAACGTCACCGGGGTCGAAATATATCCCACCGGTGCGACCGACTTCTCAATGGGGCTGCTGAAGGCTCGCCGAACCAAGACCGAAATAATCAATATCTGGATGGACATGCCCGAGAGCGCCATTCTTTTGAAACAGTGGTATGAAATGAAGATCAGGGCGCTTCCCTTCGGCTCCACGTTGGCTGCCGCCGAGCAGCCCGGTTTCTGGAAGGCGACCGAAGGCAAGGGTGAGTACACCCTTTGCAATGTGGTGAATGCCGGTAATGCGCCGTCCAATGCCACCCCATGGACCATGAAATTTTATAACGCCTATGCCAAACGGTGGGGGGTGGAACCGGAGGGTTTGGGTACCTCCAGCAGCTACATGGCGGTGCATGTGTTGAAGGGTGCCATCGAACGCGCCGGGAGCCTCGCACCCGATCAGGTGGTGGCCGAACTGGAAAAGACCGACGTGATGGGAGTGTACGGCCGCCTGCGGTTCGATCCCAAGAGTCACCAGGTCATCCCCGCGCCCGATCCGAAAGATGGCGCCGTGGGCAGTATCCTGCAGTGGCAGGCCGGTAAACGCGTGGTGGTGTATCCCAAAAGCATCGCCACGGGTGAGATCCAACTGCCGCCCTGGATGACCAAATAACTTTATTTTGCGATGCGGGCCGTTCAGCGGCCCGCATCGTTCTTTTGTCATCTATTCTCTCCACATGTCAGTTAACAACATTAACGATTCGTAAATCGATATGGAAATCCTGATCTACGGCACATTTAACAGCGTCCGCCTAATGCTCATAGCTCTGGGGTTTGCGCTCGTTTACGGCACCAGCCGTCTGCCCAATTTCGCCCATGGTTCCCTGTATGTGATCAGCGGGTTTGCGACCTGGATTGTTCTGAACTACCTGGGAGTGCCTTATCTCCTCTCGATTTTTTTATCCATGGCCATCACGGGTATTCTCGGTGCCCTGATTTATCAGTTTATCCTGATCCGCGTTCGCGGCATGGCAATCTCGGAGATTATTGCTTCCTATGCCATCGGACTCGCCATCTTGGAAGGACTGCGCTGGGGCGGTTTTAAAGGAATGACCTATACCCTGCCGACCTTTCTGGAGGGGACGCTCTTTATCGGCGATATACCCATCGATTACCATCGTGTGGCCGTGATCGCAATCGGGGCCGGGGTGGTGGCGTTCCTGTGGCTCTTTACACATTTTACCCGCATCGGACTGGCCCTGCGGGGGATGGCCCAGGATGAACGGGCGGCTATGATGCTGGGGATCGACTCGGATCGCATGGCGGTGGTGGCCATGACCTTCGGTTCGATGTTGGCCGGGCTGGCGGCCGTATTGTTGCTTCCCCTGGGTAACATTGTCGTAGAATCCGGCTACAGCGTGCTGACTTTGGCTATCGCCGTATGTATTGTCGGGGGCTTGGGAAGCTGGGTGGGGGCTGTGTTGGCAGCATTTTTGATCGGCTTTGCTCAGATCCTGTCGGTGGTATATATCGGTAGCCATTTTCAGATGGTGGTGGCCTTGCTGGCAATCATACTGACATTGATTCTCAAGCCGTCGGGTCTTTTCGGGCGTCAAAAGGAATTGGAGGAAAGGGTATAAATTGGTCACTGAGCAACGTCGCAGAGAAAGACTCGATCGGGGCATAAAAGTCCGCGCAGACAGCCTTTATGCCCTGATGTCATGGCGCGAACTTTCCTATCTGACGATTCCCCGGGCGGTGTTGATTATCGGGATCCTCATTTTGCCATTTGTGGTACCAAGCGCGTACTGGCAGCGGGTCATCTCCATCGTCTGTATTTACGCCCTGCTCGCCTTGAGTTTTGATTTTTTAGCCCATTACGTGGGACTGGTATCCCTCGGCGGAGCTTTCTTTATCGGCGTCGGTGGTTACATTGCCGCGATTTTGAACGCAACTTTCGGACTGACGCCGATCTTAACGATTCCTATCGCCACCCTCGGCGGGGCTGCCATCTGCACCCTGATTTTGCTCCCCTGTCTGCCATTGCGGGGGGTCTATTTTGCAATTGTTACGCTCATGTATCCCCTTTTGTTTGCGCGCGTGATCGAAGCCCTTGATATCTACGGCGGAACCGACGGAATTCTGGGAATCGAAAGCTTCACCAGCCAATGGGGCGAGCAATATATCATTATTCTCATTCTCCTGGGATTCCTGTTCGGGATGCGGCGTTTGGTGAACACCGATCTGGGCCTTGTTTTTCGGGCGGTTAAGGATAATGACCAGGCCGTGCGGGCTTCCGGGATGAACATTACCCATTACAAGGCCGTTGCGGTCTTCCTTTCTTCTGCCATGGGATGCCTGGGCGGGGCCTATCTGGCCCATATATATATGTGGGCCGGCATTTCGATGTTTGCGCTCGATTTTTCAATCCTGCCGATTGCAGCTACCGTTATCGGCGGGCCCGGCACGCTCGTCGGACCGGTATTGGGTGCTTTTATTCTGGTGCCAATTTCCGAATTGTTGCGGGCTTTCGGTACCTTGCGCATCGTGTTTTATGCGCTGATTTTGATCGCCTTCATCGTATTTCGCAGCGAAGGCATTATGGTTTATGGTCAACGTAAATACCAGCAGTTTCAAAAATGGGTCAAAGTATGAGCGCCGAACCGATTTTGCGTGTCCAATCCATTGCCAAGGCCTATGGCGGGATAAAGGCCTTAAACAATGTCTCCTTCGATGTGCACGCGGGTGAGATTCTGGGAATCATCGGTCCCAATGGGTCGGGGAAAACGACCCTGGTGAACTGTATCACCGGATTCGTCAAACTCACGTCGGGTAAGGTTTTTTTCAAAGAGAAGAATATCAGCCGCAAGCCGGCGCACAAGATAGCGGATATGGGCGTGACGCGTACCTTTCAAATTATGCGGCCGTATTACAGTCTGGCGGCTTATAAAAATCTGGTGATACCGCTTTTTTCGCCGCGGGCCAAACGGACCGGCGGATGGCGTGGCGGCGGCAAACTGGGGGATCGCAACACGGTGGGAATCGACATTCTTGAGGAAATGGGCTTTGAACGCGAATCGTATGTGCCCTATAAGATGGCCTCCACCCTGCCCACCGGGTATCTGAAACGGCTCGAATTGGGTCGTTGCCTGGCGCTGCAGCCGGAGGTTATCTTGTGCGATGAGGTCTTTTCCGGTTTGAGCATGAGCGAGATCGCCAGCATGGTCCCCCTGATCGAACGGATGCAGATGGACGGGATTACCTTGATCATGATTGAACACCGCCTGCGGGAGCTTTTCCAGGTCGCCAATCGGGTCATGGTTCTCAACTTCGGCGAGAAACTGATCGAAGGCACGCCAGCCGAGGTCATGGCCGATGAAAGGGTCAAAGAGGCCTATTTCGGCAGCGAGGCGGTGGAGGAGAACATCGATTATGCTTGAAGCCACCGGCCTGATGGTTTTCTATGAGAATATGCTGGCGCTCAACAATGTGAGCGTGCGCTGCGAAGAAAATCAGATCGTAGGCGTGTTCGGGGCCAACAGCGCCGGGAAATCGACTTTGATGTACACCCTGTCGGGCATCATCGAAGACATTCGCAAAAAGGAGGAGATGGCCGGCGGCGAACATATCAGTGTGCTGGGTGATATCACCTATTTAGGGGCTCCGATCATTGGGGTCAAACCGAGCCAGCGGGCCAAGATGGGGATTGTCCTCTGTCCGGAGCGGCGCCGTATTTTCAAAGAGAGCAGTGTGCTGGAAAACCTGCGTATCGGTGGATACCTGGCGACCAAAGTCCAGGCCAAAAAGACCCTGGAATATGTCTTCAGCATATTTCCGGCCCTTGAGCGTCTTCAAAAGCGGACCGGGGGGTTTTTGAGCGGCGGGGAACAGCAGATGCTGGCCATCGGACGGGCCTTGATGGCCCAGCCGAAATTGTTACTTTTGGATGAGCCCCTGCTTGGGCTGAGCCCCCGGGTACAGACCGACCTGGTGCGGGCAACCCGGGAGATTCGGGATGCCAAAGGAATTTCGATCATCGTGACCGAGCAGTATGCGCGGCCGGTGATCCCGATTGTCGATTACGGATTCATCCTCGAAAACGGAGCGGCGGTGATGGAAGGCAGCCGGGAAGAACTATTGAACAACCCGGATGTGCGTTCGGCCTATTTCGGTATTTGATGGGGTGGGTGAGAAGATGCGGCTGGAAGAAGAACTGACTTTTACGCGCTTTGATCGGATGTGTGAACGGTATCCGGAGCATGCCGCCGTGGTCTATCTGGGGGAGCGGTTCTCATATGCAACGCTGCATGATTTGAGCGCGCGCTTTGCCGGAGCCCTGCTGTCGCTGGGCGTCAAAAAAGGGGATCGCGTGCTGGTTTATATCTCCAATTGCATTCAATGGGTGGTTGCCTTTCTGGGGATACAGAAGATCGGCGCCGCCATCGTCCCGATTTCGCCGATCTACACCTCCCATGAACTCGAATATATGATTAACGATTCCGGCGCCGAGACCGTCATCTGTCTGGATACCAACTTCGGCTATGCCAAAGAGGTTCTTCCCAAGACCGATTTAAAACGGGTCATCGTAACCAATCTGGCCGATCTGCTGCCCTTCTGGAAACGGAGCCTGGGGTTCCTTTTTGACAAGATTCCCTCCGGAACGGTGGAAAAGGATGCCCGGGTTTTTCGGTTTAAATCCCTTATGACGCATGCCCCTATCCAGGCGCCGGCCGATCTCGATCCCTACCAGGACCTGGCTTATATTTTGTATACCGGCGGCACCACCGGATTTCCCAAAGGGGTACCGGGCAACCACATCGGGATGACGTCTTATGTCAATGATGTAATCGAGGATGTGGCCGGGGAATTTCTATCCGAAGGCACGGATGTTTACGTCGCGGTGAATCCGCTTTTCCACATCATGGCGTTGGGACTCTTTATGGCGGTCGGCCTAAACAAAGGCAACAAAACGATCCTGATGCCGATCCCGCAGGTGGATGCGATACTGGAAACAATCCAACGCCAAAAGGTGCGCTGGTTTCTGGGCGTGCCGACCCTGTACCGCATGATCTTGGAAAACGATCGTTTGGACCGCTACGATCTCAGCTCTCTGCAATACTGCTACTGCGGCGGAGACGTGCTGCCCCTGGAAGTCTTTAATCGGTGGCAGGATCGCTTCGGTATCCCCATCTATCAGGTCTACGGCTCCACCGAGGCCGGGCATGTGACCTACAGCCGGATTGGTAAGGAACCGAAACCGTCGACCCTGGGCCGGCCGCTGAAGAGCCGCGAATGTCTGGTGGCCGATCCGGCGACTCTCAAACCGGTGCCGCCCGGCGAAAGCGGTGAACTGCTGGTTACCTCGCCTTATACGATGAAGACCTACTGGAATAAACCGGAGGAGACCGAGCGTTCCTATGTCGAGCTGAATGGAAAGATCTATTACCGCATGGGCGATTTTATCCGTCAGGATGAAGACGGAGAACTGTTCTATGTTGATCGTTCGGCCGACATTATTAAACACAAGGGTTACCGGGTTTCGGCTTCGGAGGTAGAAGCCGTGTTGCAGGATCACCCAACCATCATCGGGGCCTGTGTGGTGGGTGTCCCGGATCCCAAATTAGGCGAACGTATCAAAGCGATCGTGGTGCTAAAGGAGGATACCCGGGGTGTCGGCGGTGCGGAGCTCCTTAAGTTCTGCCGGGAAAGAATGGCGCCCTATAAGGTTCCCGCCTATATTGAATTTAGAGACATGCTTCCCAAATCGAAAGTCGGTAAGCTTTTGCGGCGTGAAATCCGCGATGAAGAGCGTCGCCGGCTTTCCAAAAATAAGCCAAATCTATGAAGGCGAAATCCTGAAATGTATCCTGTCATTTATAAAAACCTTCGTAGATGCTTGGTCCATCGTTTCCCGTATGGGGTATTCTATATTGATGAGTTATGTTGGCTTTTTGCATTTTCAAGATAACCTGTTATCCGCCGCATAAAATTTCCCCCAGTGTTTGATCAAGTATTTCAGAAATACCACAGAGTGTCACTTTTTCTTGACACTGTTGTATTGTGATAATAAGGGGTTAATCACAGATCAAAAAGGCCAAACCAATATCTGAAGTCGAGTAACGGAAGGTCACAAGTTATGTAAAGCTTTTCACATTGTCTTTGAAAGTTATCAGAAAAAAATGAGACACCCTGTTTTTTAATTTCCAACCAGCCTTGGGTAAAGAGGGCGCTGAGGGCTTTGAATGAATATGGATGTTTGGCGTTCATCTTAATTGGTTTCTTGAAGAGAGATGTCATTATGATTTCTTCCAGGAAGCACTCCGGAAAAGAGCAGTGATGAGGTGACTAAAGGGAGGAAAAAAAATGAATGAAAACCAACCGGATACTCAAAGACAAAAAATTCAAGTCCCCTGGCGGCTCTACGGGATGATATTTTTTCTTACCCTCATGATTGCTGGGGCGATAGCCTATATCTTCCATCAGCACTATAATCTATACGCCGTTCATGAACCTTTGCTTGCGGATATTTCAGAGATAGAACTTAACATAACAACTTTCCATCTTTGGTTTGAGGAGATTCTTAGCAATGATAGGAGTCACGATATCAAAATGGTAAGGAGGTTGTTGGATCAGGCTAAAGGGAGTCTGAACGCACTAATTAGAAATACCACAGAGGACTATGGACGATTCCACCTTTCCCATGCTTCTCATATGGGTGATAACATAGTGGAACCGATAGAAGCGGGTATAGAAAAATTGAACGAACTCGGTAATATCTTTGAGAAAAGATATTATGATATGGTATCTTCTGGCCCGGGTACGAATATAGATAAGCATTTTGACCAAGTTTTCACTGAATTTATGAACAAAACAGGCGAAATAAAGAAAGAAATTCAAAACTCTAAGTCGGACCATTTTGCTGAGCTCAGGGTTATCCAACCGTCCCTGATCCTTGCATCTCTTATCCTTTCAGTTCTCATTGCTGTGATTTTGTATCGTTTCGAACGCCGACGGGCAAAAGATATACTGTCGATGCTGCAGAGCGAGGAGAAGTATAGATCCCTAACAAACAATCTCAATGTGGGGGTGTTTCGAAATACTATCGGACCCAAGGGCGCATCTATAGAAGTAAATCCTGCAATTTTGGAGATATTTGGCTATGATAGCAGAGATGAATATCTTAAAGTGAGTGTTTCTGATTTGTACATGAATCCAGATGGTAGAAAAAAATATAATGAAAAAATATTGAGAGACGGTTTCGTAAAAAACGAAGAGTTACAATTGCGTAAAAAGGACGGAACTCCATTAGTTGGCTCAGTGTCTGCTGTAACAGTGAAAGATGAAAAAGGTGAAGTCAAATATTTTGATGGTATCCTTGAAGACATCACCGAGCACAAGCAGGCGGTGGAGAAGCTGCGGGAGAGCGAGGACAAATACCGAATACTTTTTGAAAAGGCTAATATAGGTATCTCTGTGGTTCAAGATGGATTTGTCAAGTCTCCTAATCCCAAAATATTAGACCTTCATGGTTGTTCAGAAGAAGAAATTATCTCCATACCCTTTATAAATTTTATCCACCCTGAAGACCGAGAGCTTGTGCAAGATCGTCATGAAAGACGGCTCAGAGGTGAAGAACTTCCAACTACCTATTCCTATAGGATTCTTGATAAAGCTGGAGATGCCAAGTGGGTAGAGCTTAATGTAGAATTGATATTATGGGAAGGCAAACCCGCGACATTATGTTTCTTGAAGGACATCACTAATCAGAAGCAAACCGAGGAAGAAAGAAAAAAACTCGAAGCCCAACTCATACAAGCCCAGAAAATGGAAGCTATCGGCACCTTAGCAGGCGGCATTGCCCATGATTTTAATAATATCCTTAGTTCTATTATGGGCAACGCTGAGATGGCTCTATATGATATCTCTGAGGAAAGCCCGGCTCGGTACAGTGTTGACCAAATCATCAAAGCAAGCTGTCGTGCAAGAGACCTGGTAAAGCAGATCCTTGCCTTTAGCCGGAAGACTGACCGCGAAATGAAACCGATAAAAATCAATCTTATCATAAAAGAGGCCTTGAAGCTATTGCGGTCCTCATTACCAGCGACTATTGAGATACGCCAAAAAATTTCTTCAGATAGAGATATCATTGTAGCCGATCCGACTCAAATCCATCAGATCCTAATGAATCTTTGTACTAATGCCAATTATGCCATGCGAGAGGAGGGTGGTATTCTGGAAGTAAGCATGAGTAGTGTGGATCTCGACTCAGAGAGTGCCGCTGCTTATCCGGAGCTGAAATTAGGTTCCTATCTACGACTGATCGTGAGTGATACGGGTTGTGGCATGGATCGCCAGGATATGGAGCGTATCTTTGATCCATATTTTACGACCAAAGAAAAAGGGGTGGGAACCGGTTTGGGGTTGGCGGTTGTTCTCGGAATCGTTAAAAGCCACGGTGGATCAATCACTGTTCATAGCGAAATGGGAAAAGGCACTACCTTTAATGTGTTTTTCCCATTAGTCGATAGCGATCTTGAATTGCAAACAGAGACAAGTCAACCACCTCCCAAAGGCAACGAACGAATTATGTTTATAGATGATGAAGAAGCGCTCTGTGATCTAGGAAAGCGAATGCTGGAGCATATGGGGTATGAAGTTGAGATCAAAATAAACAGCCGTGAGGCTTTGGATGCGTTTCGCCTGCAACCTGAAAGGTACGATCTGATTATCACAGACATGACCATGCCGCATCTGGCGGGCGATAAGCTGTCCAAAGAACTTTTATATATTCGGCCTGATATTCCCATAATTCTTTGCACGGGATTTAGTGAAAGCATCACAGAAGAAAGGGCCAAGGGGATTGGCATCAAAGGATTTGTCATGAAACCTATTGTTAAATATGAGTTTGTTACGGTCATACGGAGGGTGTTGGATAAAAAAAATTCAGATTTTTAGATTGAAAATACCGATTGGGCTAATTTAACGTTTCGGAAATTCTATAATCTGCCGATAATATAGGGAATTTTTTAAAATCTGATGATTAATTTTGACGTCAATGAAAATTATAGCAATAAAACAGTACTCCAATTTCCCAGAACCCATTGTTCCCTTATTCCGGAAGTCCAACATTCCAATTGGGCGTAGCCCTGAAGTTCGGAAAGAAAATGGCCAATATTCTGATTATTGACGACGATCGATTGCTTTGCGATATGATGTGTCGTTATCTTGAGCGGATAGGGCACGCGGCTGAATACGCGCCCAATCTTGAGGATGGACACAGGAAATTATCATCCAAAGACTTCGATGTAGTCTATCTTGACGTGGGCTTGCCTGACGGTAGTGGATTACACGCATTGCCAAATATCCATAAAGTACCCTCTTCGCCTGAAGTCATCATCTTTACAGCAGAAGGCGATCCAAGCGGAGCTGAACTGGCGATCCAAAGCGGTGCCTGGGACTACATTGAAAAGCCCTCGTCGATAGAAGCGATGACCCTTCCCCTCATACGTGCTCTCCAGTACCGGGAGGAAAAAAGGCCTATAACGACCCCACTTCTACTAAACAGGGAAGGAATCCTCGGAGAAAGTAAACAGCTCAGATCATGCCTTACGCTTGTTGCAGATGCGGCGAACAACGACTCAAATGTCCTCATCACGGGTGAGACCGGCACCGGCAAAGAACTTTTTGCCAAGGCCATACATAAAAACAGCGCCCGCGCCGGTGAAAACTTAATAGTAATCGATTGTGGCGCTGTGACTGAAACGCTGGTGGAAAGTATGCTTTTCGGACATGAAAAGGGTGCCTTTACGGGCGCGGACAAGACAAAAGTGGGCCTGATAAAGCTCGCTCACAGAGGTACGCTCTTTTTTGATGAGGTGGGCGAACTCCCCATGTCAATTCAGAGCACCTTTCTGCGGGTCCTTCAGGAACGCCGTTTTCGGCC
>CAZNFS010000041.1:0-20120 GCA_964572695.1 uncultured Desulfobacteraceae bacterium | reverse complement strand
GTGCGATTCGCTATGAGCTCTTCGGCCTGGTGGCACAAGAACTTGGGGCTGATTTTTCCATTGAACATTTCGTCAACACCGGCCCGCTTCCAGATCATTATGGGGCTGAAAACCCTGCTCTGGCGCTCCGTGCATACGTGGATGATTATTTGCGGGAAGAAATTTTGGAAGAGAGTCTGAGGCGCAGCTTACCCATATTTTCCGATTTTCTCCGGGTGGCAGCCATCGGGGACACGGAAATTCTGAACATGTCCAACATTGCACGAGAAACGGGGATCGCAGTTTCCACTGTCCGAGATCACTATGGCATTTTGGTCGACACCTTGATGGGCGCCTTCCTGCCAGCCTTTACACTACGGCCCAAGCGCCGCATGATTCAGGCGCCGAAATTCTATTTTCGGGATCTAGGCGTGGTCAACTATCTGGCAAGGCGTGGGGCCATCAAGCACGGATCGGAACTGTTTGGCAAAGCTTTTGAAAACTGGCTGTTTCATGAACTGTCGGTTCACACAAAATACAGCGAATTGTTCTATGAACTTTCATACTGGCGACTTTCCAGCGGCATCGAAGTCGATTTTATCCTGGGGCCAGGTACCGTCGCCATTGAAGCAAAGGGCAAGCCAAAAATCACCTCCGGGGATATCCGGGGGCTTGTCAATTTCAAAAAAGATTTCCCTGAGGTAAAGAAGCTGATCATCGTTTGTCTTGAAAAAAGGATGAGGAAGACCGACGAGAGTATTCATATCGTGCCCTATCAAGAATTCACCAAATTGCTCTGGGATGGAAAATTGACCCAGGATCTTTATCGGTAATCGATGTTTGCAAACAAAGAATCAGGCTTTATGAAAAAGATATCAAATCATGGAAGAAGTAAAATTGATAAAAGAAAAAAGAAATTAATAGAATCCAAAGGGTATAAGGTCGGTACCGTAGATCAGTTTCTTGGGCTGAGTACGGAAGAATCAGAGTACATTGAACTGAAGTTTGCACTTTCCGAAGCTTCGGCAAAGCGACGCTAAAGCAGTAAATTGACACAGTCGCAATTAGCCAAAATGCTGAAATCCAGCCAGTCCAGAGTTGCTAAAATGGAAAATGGAGATCTGAGAGTGTCTTTAGACCTGCTCGTTAAATCACTTTTAGCCATGGGGGTAAAATTTGTTATCGTACCTTGCGCGGGAATATGGGCAGTTTCTGCTGGATAGTTGTTTCGGCATAATTGAGGTACTACTCGCTTAGGCGATTAAATTGTTTCATCATCTGCTTGAGCCGGGTGTGGTCGATCGCCGCCACGGTATAGCCCGGGGGCTTGATCGTGGTCATGGATTCGGCGGCAATCATGGCATTGATTACGGCTTCTTCGATGGCCTGAACCGTGGCGCCATAAATATCGTCAAAATAATGATCGTTGATGTAGTTAAGGGCATAGTTGAGTGGCTGCTCGGCGACCATGTTGGGCAATCCGATATCGTTGGCAATGGAAAATGCCAGGAAGATATCACCGGAATAATTACCGCCGGATGTTCCTGTTCGGCCGATTCCGATTGCCGCCCGTTTAGCGATCCGGCGGAGTTGAATGGGTAAGAGCGGCAGGTCGGTTCCGATAATGACGATGATGGATCCGGTCTCTCGTCCGGTTATCTCCCTGACAACCGCATTTTCGGGCCAGTGCTTTCCCACGGGAACACCTAAGATATTGAGGTCCTTGCGGCTGCCGAAGTTGGACTGCACCAGGACACCGATGGTGTAGTCATCAGTCCCGAACTTTATCACGCGCGAGGAGGTGCCGGTGCCGCCTTTAAATTCATAGGTTGCCATCCCGGTGCCGCCGCCGACATTGCCTTCTAAAACGGGACCTGAATCGGCTGAATCCAAGGCAGCCAGGACATGTTTTTCTTTTAGATGCCGGCCGCAGATGTCATTCGTCAACCCATCGTACGTTTCGGCGATTACCGGCATGGCCCAGGCATGGCCTTCCTGGAAAAAATCCTTGTATTGATCGATCATCCATCCCACAGTGGCATGGTGAGTAATTCCCACCGAGTGGGTATTGGTGATGCAAATCGGGCTGATGAAATATCCGGCCTCGTTGATCCAATGCGTGCCGGTCATTTCCCCGTTGCCGTTGAGATTAAATTGACCTGCCCAGATGGGACTGGGCTGGCCGCGCTTTCCGCGCGGCAAGATGGCGGTAACCCCCGTGCGAATGGGGCCTTTGCCGACTTCGAGCATTCCCTCACCCTGGGTAAGAGTTGTAAATCCGACCTTGACACCGGCAACGTCCGTAATAGCGTTGACGCTTCCGGTCACACCTTCAAATGGTAATCCCAGATCGCGGGCCCTCGGTTTGGCAGACACTTCTTTCACGCTATTTCCTCCCCATGATACAGAAATGTTAATTTCACAGGCTTCAGTGCGCGGGTTTCAAATGACACCCGCAGCCACGGGCCTGACTCTTTAGGCAACTTCACAATTCGTTGCCACAAAAACGGCCTTGAATTCCTAGCGGCCCACATGGACCGGCGGCTTGCGATCAGCCCACGGCAGGGCGCCTTCAAATGCAGCGGCAATTCGGATCAACACCGCCTCGTCACCAAATTCCGCTGCAAACTGAACCCCGATAGGCAGCCCGGATTCGCTCTGACATAGCGGCAGGGAAATCGACGGTGTGCCGGTTACATTGAACAGGCCCATGTGCTGGAAGATTCTGAAATCATTTTCCCAGAATTCAAGGGGTTCCAGATCAGCCCGTTTCGTGCTGAACAACCCGTGGGGCTGCGGCAGAATTGATAGACTGGGCGTCAATAACAGATCGAAGTTGCGGAAGAACCGGCCAACAACCAGCCGGGTTTGGCGCATGACTTCAAAGGATTCCATTACTTCCGGCAGCGTAAGGCGGTTTGCACGTTCAATCATTTTCAACGTGCCGGGTTCGAGATAAGCAGAACTTATCTCCCGGCCCATGGCCTCGGCAAGTTCTGCAATGCGGCCGTCGGCCAACGCGAACACATTCATCACCACCGTGTTCACTTTCTCAAAATCCAGCTTTGGCGAAGCCTCCTCGACAACGTGTCCCATTTCTTCACAAACGCAAGCCACTTTTTGCACCGCCTTCACAATTTCAGGGTCCAGCGGACAGGGTGCCCACGGTTCGGCGGTGTAAGCAATCCGCAACTTTCCGAAAGGCGCTTTCAGCTCTTCCATATAAGGTCGTTCCGGCTTGACGATAATAAAGGGATCTCCCGCCTCGGCACCGTGAACCGCATCCAGCATGGCGGCCGTATCGCGTACGCTGCGGCTGACAACAAATTCCCGTGCCAGGCCAAACATGGGGTCCTGCCGGTTCGGTCCGGCACTGATACGCCCCCGGGATGGATTAAGTCCGACCACGCCGCAGCAAGAGGCCGGGATACGTATAGACCCGCCGCCGTCACTGGCGTGAGCCACAGGCACTATCCCGGCGGCGACACTGGCGGCGGCCCCGCCGCTGGACCCGCCGGCCATTCGATCCAGGTTCCAGGGATTGCGGGTAATCCCCTGCAAGATAGATTCCGTCTGCCCCGATATGCCCAATTCGGGTGTCGCCGAACGACCCAATGTCATCAGGCCGGCAGCTTTAAAGCGCGACATCAGGTAAGTGTCATCATCCGGTACGTATCCTTTAAATAGCCGGCTGCCCATCTCCTGCAGGCGGCCCGCCTCTGTGGCGCCGAGATCTTTGCGCAGAAAAGGAACGCCGGCAAATGGTTTGCGGTAGTCGGTTACCCGGTCAGCGATATCCAGGGCATCGGCATATATTTCCACAACGGAGTTGATTTGCGGGTTGACTGTTGCAACGGCCTGGATGAACAATTGCGCCAGTTCTTTAGGTATAATCTTCCGTTGACGTACCAGTTTCGCCAAGTCAAACCCGTCATAATGTGCGTACTCAAAAAGGTTCATAGCGTGTCACTCCATCCAGCAAACTTGTCCTTTATCTTCACCCAGGTTGATTATCCTCGCAAATGACAAGCAGCAAAATGTTCTTTTTCGACCTCGGTAAGAGCCGGTTCGTCGATTCTACAATCTTCATAGGCGTACGGGCAGCGCGTGTGAAAATTGCAGCCGCTGGGGATGTGAATAGGGCTCGGAACATCTCCTTTTAGCAGGATCTGTTCCTTTTGCTGATCGATGTCAGGGTCCGGGATTGCCGAAAGCAAGGCTTCCGAATAGGGATGCAAAGGATTCGAAAAAATCTTTTGCGTATATCCCATTTCGACGATCTTGCCTAAATACATGATGATAACGCGATGGGAAATATGCTCCACCACAGCAAGGTTATGGGAGATGAAGAGGTATGTCAGGTTAAGCTCCTGCTGCAGGTCGGTTATGAGATTAAGAACTTGCGCTTGGACCGAAACATCCAAAGCCGAGGTTGGCTCATCTAGAATCAAGAAAGAGGGATTCAGCGCCAGGGCCCGGGCAATGGAAATCCGTTGTCTCTGCCCGCCTGAAAATTCGTGCGGATATCGATTTAGATGTGCCTCCCCCAGCCCCACCTGCGCAAGCAGTTCCAATACCCGATCACGCAAGGCGCTGTTTTTAAGGGAGGTGTGGGTTCTTAAAGGTTCGGCAACAATATCCAGAAGCTGCAGGCGCGGATTAATCGATGAATAGGGGTCCTGAAATATGATCGCCATCTCTTTTCTGATGGCTCTAAGTCCTTCACGGTCAAGCTGAAGAATATCTTCTGAATCGAAAAACACCTTACCATCCGTAGGTTCGATCAATCGCAAAGTTGCCATGCCCACGGTTGATTTCCCGCACCCTGATTCACCCACCAGGCCAACGGTTTCACGTTTTTCAATATCAAAGGAGATATCATCCACGGCACGCACAAATGATTTTTTTTTGTCAAACAATCCATACGAAATTGGAAAGTGTTTTCTTAAATTTTCAACTCGAACAAGCGCATCCATGATTTTATTATTACTTAAAGGTTGTTTGGGCTAATATAAATTGCAGGACACAAAATGCCCTTTTTCGATTTCAATATTTTGGTTTACCTCCAAGGCACAATCTCTTTTGCTAACGGGACATCGGGGATGGAACAGACATCCCGCGGGCGGATCGGAGAGATCAGGAACATTACCTTCTATGGTTTCCAGCCGTTTCTTTGTTTGGCCGATCTTGGGTGTTGCCGCCAGGAGCCCCTGCGTGTAGGGGTGTTTGGGGTTTTTATAGATGTGCCAAAGGTGTCCATGTTCGACAACATGGCCGGCATACATCACAGCCACCTTTTGACACATTTTGGCCACAACACCCAAATCGTGGGTGATCAAAAGAATAGAAGTGTTTACATCTTCTTTCAACTGTTTCATCAGAGCTAGTATCTGCGCCTGAATCGTTACATCCAAGGCGGTGGTCGGTTCGTCGGCGATCAACAGACTCGGGCGACATGCGAGCGCCATGGCAATCATGACTCTTTGTGCCATGCCCCCGCTCAGTTCATGGGGGTATTTTTTCAGAAGCGCGGCGGGATCCGACAGCCCCACCGTGGTGAGCATTTCAACGGCCCGGGCAACGGCCTCGGCCCGCTTGACGTCCTGATGTATTCGAATAACGGTTTCAATCTGGTCGCCCACGGAAAAAACCGGATTCAATGATGTCATGGGATCCTGGAAAATCATTGAAATCGTCTTGCCCCGGATGCGGCGCATTTCATCTTCGCTCTTGGTGAGAAGATCTTCTCCTTCAAACCAGATCCGGCCCGAACTTATTTTGCCGGGCGGGATGGGAATCAATCTTAATATGGACATGGCCGTCACCGATTTTCCACAGCCCGATTCCCCCACCAGGCCGAAGGTCTCCCCCTTTTGGATCTGCAGGTTCAATCCCCCGATGGCATGAACGATGCTTTTGTAGGTATAGAATTGGACGGCGAGATTCTGAATCGTAAGGAGATTGTGGTTGGTTTCCATATTAACGCTCACCGAACCTTGGGATCCAGGATATCCCGCAGCCCGTCTCCCAGCAGATTAAAGCCGATAACGGCAACAAATATGGCCATACCCGGAAAGGTCGTGGTCCACCAAAAATCAAGAAAAAATGCCCGGGCTTCGTTAATCATGAGCCCCCATTCGGCCGTAGGTGGTTTTGCGCCGATGCCGATAAAGCTTAATCCCGCAGACATAAGGAGCGCATAGCCTAAATCTAAAGAGGCTTGTACAATGATCGGACTGATGCTGTTGGCGATGACATGGCGGGTAATGATGGTGATGTCTTTGACACCGATTGATTTGGCGGCGGCAATGTACAGCTGCTCCCGCACGATTAATACCTGGGCCCTTATCAGCCGGACATACCAGGGCCACCAGGCAAGTGCGATGGCGATCATGTTTACTTTCATGCTGGTGCCCAAAGCGCCGCCAATGGCAATGGGCAGCAACAGGGGCGGAAAAGCCAGGAATCCATCTGAAACCCGCATGATCAACTCATCGATTTTGCCACCGAAATACCCGGCCATCAAACCTAACGGAACACCGATGAGAAGGGCGATGATAACGATTCCGAATCCGATAACCAGGGATTTGCGGGTGCCGAAAACAACCCGGCTGAATATGTCTCGACCAAGGCCGTCAGTCCCAAAATAGTATTTTGATCCGGGGGGCTTCAGTTTGACCAGAACATTTATATCGCCTGTAGCATCACCCGGGAAGGGTGTGACCCAGGGCGCAAACACGGCGGCCAGGATCAGCAGCGTAACGATTGCAATGCCTACCATTAAGAGCCTGTTACGGCGAATCAGGTAAAAATAATATGCGACTAACGCTTTTCCCCTCAAGTCCCGCCCTTCCTTATGCGTTATCTGTTAAATGAATAACGCGTAACAAATAACTTTCAATTGAGCGTTATCGCTCAATGAGGTATGACCCTGTAAGTTCTATTCCCGCGTGTATCTTACCCTGGGGTCAATAAGTGCGTAAATTAAGTCCACCATCAAATTGATTAAAAGATAGGTAACCGCAAAAGCCGTCGTTACACCCATAATGGCCGGGAAATCATTGTAAAGTATTGAAAGCCACACATACCTGCCGATCCCGGGCCAATCGAAAATACTTTCAACTAAAACAGACCCGCCCAACATGGCGCCATAGGATAACCCGACAACGGTTACGGTGGGGACCAACGCATTTTTCAGGGCATACTTGTAACGGATCAGAAACGTATTCACGCCGAATGCTTTTGAGGTGCGAATATAGTCTTCCCGCAATACTTCGATCATGGATGAACGGGCCATTCGGGTAACAAAAGCAATACACGCAAATGAAAGTGTTGTTGCCGGAAGTATGATATGAATCAAAGCGCTCTTAAAGGCGGCCCAATTGCCCTGGATTAAGGTATCAATAAAAAAAAGACCGGTTCGGGTAACAAAAGGGTGCGAAAATGATATCTCGCTCGCAATCCGGCCCTGTATGGGAAACGTCTTTAAAGTGACATAAGCCAATAATTGCAGCATCATTCCCAGCCAGAAACTCGGCACCCCAATCCCGGATAATGAGAACAGTCTCCCCAAATGGTCCAGGGTTGATTCTCGGCGTACGGCAGACAGGATTCCGAGCGGGATACCGATTAGAAGGCTGATAATAATCGACAGGGTCACGAGCTCAAAGGTGGCCGGGAAATATCCCAACAGGTCACGGATCACCGGCTGCCGGGTGCGGATAGATGTCCCGAACTCACCTTTGGCCAAATTCCTGATGTGAAGCAGATATCTTACATAGACCGGCTTATCCAATCCCAGTTCTTTTCGGGCGGTTTCGAGCTGTTCCGGCGTCGGGCGGGTCCCCGCCCATTGGGCCGCCGGATCGGAAGGGGCGATGGTGGTCAGCAAAAAGGTGATCGTGATGACGATCAACAACACGACCGTCATCATGGCCAGCCTTTTGATGATGTAATTTATCATCGTGTCAAACCCTTCCCGAAGTACAGCTCGAAAACCAGCCGATCAGGCTGAATTAACTTTAATAATTAAGCTTGTGGACAAAAACAACACCCGGGTAGGCGGCGAAGCTTTTGAATCCCTTAACCGCTTTTCTTTTTATCATCTGGCTTTTCTGGTCAACGACGAAGATCGACACCGCTTCGTCCACCAGCCACTGCTGCAATTTCTTGTAAATTTCAACGGCTCGTTCTCGGTTTGAAGCTTCACTGTCAATGGCCTCATCAACCAATTTGTCGAATTCCGCATTATACCAGTAGGAAAAATTCCACAAAGGCTTCTTCTCCGTGGTCCACATGCTTTTGAACCAATCGCCGGGGGTCACATAGGTGGGCCACCAGTTCATCAGGCCGATATTGGGAGATTTGTCCTTATTTTTGTAGCGCGCCCACACTGCCGGCCAGGGGGTTTTGTCGATTTCGGCCTCAAAACCGATTTTTTTCAGAGATGCCTGTATGTACAGCGCCATCGAATCCGCGGGCCGATAATAATTGACCATGGAGATCTTCATCGGTCCCTTGCTCAGCTGACCTGCATATTTCGATTTTTTCAGCAATTCTTTGGCCTTATCAATGTTATATTCGTAGAGCTTCAGATTGGGATCATGGCTCCATATTCCTGCCGGCAGCGGACCGATTGATTTGGTTCCAATATCGGTATAAAGGGCAGCCACCAGTTCATCCAAATTGATGGCATGGTAAAAGGCCCTTCTGACATTGATGTCGTCCGTAGGTGGTTTGTCACAGTGAAGATGATACATGGTATTGTATAGGCTGGGACCCGACAGAACCTCAATGTCCGGATTTTTTCTCAGACCGGGCAGCATATCCGAAGGAATTCCAAAAACGGTATCAACGCCGCCCTGTTTGATCAGCTGAATCCGGGTGGAAACTTCGGTTACGATTTTGAAAAGGGCTTTGTCGTACTGATTTTTTTTCCACCCGCCCCAGTAGCCATCGAATTTTTCGGTGATCGTCTGCACGCCCTTTTCCCATGAGACCAGTTTATAAGGCCCTGTCCCGACGGCTTTGCCGGTTTGAAACCACTCCGTCTTTTTATCTTTTAAAAGCGTGGGCGGAACCATATATGAACCGTATTGGGAAGCGGCGATCAGGTCGATGGGTGAAGGCTTACTGCAAATAACCTGTACCGTAAATTCGTCGATAATTTTGACCTCTTTGACGGCACCCCAGATCCAGGCCGGCCCTTTACCGATCTTTTTGATACGATCGATGGAAAATTTGGCCGCTGCGGCATTAAACGGTTCCCCATTGTGAAATTTTACCCCTTTGCGAAGTTTGAAAGTCCAAACTTTCCCATCGGCCGATTTTTCGTAAGACGTCGCCAATTGCGGGATAAGCTTTTCACCATCACTGAGATCCAGAAAGAGAAGCCGTTCATAAATATTGTCAAGCAGCTGACTTTCATTGGAGTATGCAAGTGCGGGATCCCAGTTGTTTATTCCGGCGCCCATCACGACTTTGATGATGGAGGTTTGCTGAGCGGCGGCATATCCGCCAAATGACCATAAAAGCACAAAAGCCAAAACAATCCCCAAAACTCTCTTTTTTTGATTAACCATCCTTATTTCCTCCTTATTTTGATCGAACAATGATTTTTCCCAGAGACTCCGATAGTTTACACCTGCCTAATACCGTTTCGAAACCACCTCCTTTCTCGTTTTGACATAAGGGAAGTCAATCCAGTGTTAGAAATCAGAAGTTGATGGCACAATGCACATCGCGCATAAAATCGGCCGCCTCAACCGCACGCCCCTTTTCAATGAACTCAATAACCGTCAGATGCTCGGAATAATTCATTTTCTTCATCTTCAAACTCCAGTCTTTCTTTCCGAATTCGAATAATCGCTGGCGGATGATATTGAGCTGTTTCAAAATGGGCGCGTTTGACGACAAATCCAGATAGACATGATGAAAAGCCGTATTCAGATCCCAGTAGCGGCCAAATTTTTTGCCTGCCAGATTGGTGCCCAATTCCTGATTAAGGCGTTTCATGGTTTCAATTTCGGGCGGACCGATGCGATCAAAAACAGAAAGCAGGATGCGCGAATCGAGTGCTCCCAGCATTTCGTAATTATCTTTGATATCCTGCTGCGTCAGTTCGTTGATGCGGATGCCGCGCTGGGGCAGGAAGGTGACGAAACCTTCGTTTTGAAGCTGCAAAAGGGCATCTCGAAGCGGGGTCCGGCCGATATCCAGTGTTTCCATTATCTGCTTCATGCTGACGAACATGCCGGGCTTCAGGCTTTCCGCTTTGAGCTCCTGGCGCAGGTATTCATAGACCTGGGTGCGCAGCAGCTGGTAACCGGTATTGGAAGTGTTTTGAAAGGAATTCTTAGGTACCATTATTAACCGTATCAGTGAATTGGAAGTGGCGAAATTGATTGATCGAAAACTGATATACTAGTATACTAATATATTTGTCAAGCAAAAAATAAAAAAAATTTATTTAGTGAAAATTAATTTAAAATTCATAATGAATATGACAAGATTAACGCTACCACAATATGGGGCGATTTTATGGACATTAAACCAATCAAATCAGAAAGAGACTACAACGCAGCTTTAGTTGAAATTGAACGTTTAATGGATGCCGATATTAGCACTCCTGAAGGTGACAAATTAGATGTGCTAACAACATTAGTAGAGGCTTACGAAGAAAAATACTATCCTGTTGGCCCACCAGATCCAATTGAAACAATCATTTAACATGGACAATCAAAAAGAAGGCGTTTTGAGCAAGCTTAGGATACCCATTATCCTGTTCGTGATCTTTTGGATGATTGCAGTCCTGTTCTGGCAGCTAAAGGGGAACATATTTTTCCTTTTCAATTTTGGCTACATCGGGACGGCCATCGCCGTTGGAACGGGCGCCTATGAACTTCTTCCCCGGAAAAAGAAGCCCGGCGGAAGGCGCTTGGCCCAGCTTCTGGTGGGCCTGTACATGCTCGGTTTCCTGGGCCTTATTGAATATGAGAATATGCAAATCGAGGGGTTTTTCTTTTATTTGTTGGGAGGAGTCTTTGCCGCGTCCGTCATTCACTATCTTGTTGCAAAGGTTTTTCTCCCCATCATTTTTGGAAGGGGCTGGTGCGGCTGGGCCTGCTGGACTGCCATGGTCCTGGATTATTTACCTTATAAAAGAAGCAAATTGGGGCGGATTTCCTCCAAGTGGGAAAAATTGCGCTATCTTCATTTCGGGCTCAGTCTTGCTCTGGTCCTTTGGCTGTGGCTTTATGCCGGTTACAGACCCGCATCCGCAGGCAAAGCGGAATTGATATGGCTCATCAGCGGAAATATCCTCTACTTTGCCTCAGGCATACTCCTGGCCTTTGCTTTAAAGGATAACCGGGCTTTCTGCAAATATGTGTGCCCCATAACGGCCGTCCTTAAGATCAGTTCCAGGTTTGCCCTGTTCAAAATGGAAGGCGATAAAGACGGGTGCAAGGGGTGCCGGGCATGTACGCGTGCCTGCCCCATGGATATTGATATCCCCGAGTATGTGAAACGTGGCGGAAGGGTACTTTCAACCGAATGTATTCTTTGCCAGACTTGCTCCACTGTATGCCCGGAAAAAAATATTTCCATGACCAGTAAATGGGACCTGGGCGGTAAAGACATTCTAAGGAGAAGGAGTTAAGAAAAAGGCATATTTTGCACTGATGATTTCCAGTGAATTTTTTAAATATCATCTATTTTATCGAAATTTAGAATCAGATATGATACCATGTTCTTGATGAAACAGATCGAAAAAGGAAAAACAACCGCATGCCTTTAGAATGTTCAAGCAGCACAATTCCCACAATTATCCTGGTTGAACCCAGGGTGTTTGAAGATGAACGCGGGTTTTTTCTGGAAACTTACCACCTCGAAAAGTATCGCTCGAAAGGGATCGCGCCCGTATTTGTCCAGGACAATCACTCCCACTCCTGTAAGGGAACCCTCCGTGGACTCCACTACCAGTTGAAAAACCCCCAGGGGAAACTGCTCTACGTCGTAAACGGTGAAATTTTTGACGTCGCCGTAGATATCCGGCACGGCTCGCCCAGCTTCGGACAGTGGTGTGGAGCGATTCTCTCGGAGTCAAATAAGCACCAGCTCTACCTGCCGGAGGGTTTTGCGCACGGGTTTTGTGTGCTGAGTGAAACCGCCGACGTGATTTACAAGTGCACCGATCTGTATGATCCGACCGATGAATATGGTATTGTCTGGAACGATCCGACGGTAGCGATCGATTGGCCCATTAATGATCCGTTCCTTTCGCCCAAGGATAGCCAAAATCCACATCTGGCCGATGTGCCGGTTGGACATTTGCCGGTGTTCTCACAAGACAGCCCAGATTGATGGCGTTGTAAAAAGTCTCATCTACGGCGTTGTAGTATTTTTTTCAGACACTCGGAATTCTCAACGCCGATTTCCATACAGCAAAGTTGCCCTGGGCCGATGAAACATCCCGTGTTTAGTATCGGAGAGGGTGTGATTTAAAGATGGGCGCTAGTCACTTTGTTAATCTGTCGTACGAGTTCTTCTAATATGCTGTCGGCTTCATCTGTGGGAACCTGGCATGTACCCACCTGCCTGTGTCCGCCACCGCCGTATTTTAACATAAACGAGCCCACATCTACTTTTGATGTTCGATTTATAAGACTATGCCCGCAGGTGATGACTATATTTTGTTTGTTTAACCCCCACATCACCTGGATTGCAAGGTTTTGCTGCGGGTAAAGGCTGTAAATCATAAAACGATTTCCGACATATATTTCTTCCTGATTCCGCAAGTCTAGAATAATAACGTTTCCTTTTATGGTCGTATTTGCTTTAAGCATGCCCTTAAAAGGCTCATCCTGCGTTAGATAGCGTTTTACCCTCTCCTTAACATCTTCAATCTCAAGTATCTCATCAATGGTTTTGTTGCGGCAATAATCAATCATGTCCATCATCAAATGATAATTGCTGATCCGGTAGTCTTTATACCGCCCCAGGCCTGTCCGGGGATCCATAATAAAAGAAAGAAGCACCCAGCCGGTTGGATTTAAAACCTCCTCCTCTGTAAAATCCGCCGAATCTGACTTGTTTACTGCGGCAACCAGATCTTGAAAGCAGGCGTCCGAAAATTTTTCCGCGCCGCCGTAATAATCATATATAACCCTTGCTGCACTCGGAGCGGAAGGATCGCTTTTGCCTTCAAACTTTCCGAAGGCATTTCGTTCCTCTTCACTTGAATGATGGTCGAACCAGAGCCCACAGCCTTTTACATAAGGAATATTGGTAAGAACGTCATTTTGGGTGGCTTCTATCTTTCCGTCCTGAACGTCTTTCGGGTGTACAAACTTTATTTCATCAATAAGACGTACCTCTTTCAGAAGCACCGCACAGCCTAGTCCGTCAAAATCAGAACGCGTTAGAAGTCTCATAAGGTATCTCCTTTGTTAACCCCTTGTTGCATAAAAAACCATGACAAAGAGGTAATTAAAACAATAATAGCATAGGATTAGAGATAATTGGTCCAAGTTTCTGGAATCGATCAATTGTGACATCCGAAAACGGTTCAGAATTTGCCATATTTTTTACCCTTCGGGAAAGCCGAGCATACCCCATATCCTTCGTTGCCAAGAGTTTGCGGTAGTACACTACAGCTGCACCCTTGGACGCCTTGTATCTGTGGCATTCTCGACTTTTGCAACGTTGGGGTTAATTTCGTGTTCAGCGATTCTTGTAACATATTTGGTCGCAAGTTGTATACCAGCCCCGCTATCATGTCCTTATTTAGTGTTTTTAGACCGGAATCTTTAAATCCCAGCCTTTGGGGAGGCTTACCTTCAAATTTTATAATTAATTGAATTAATGCCGGATATGTACACCCGTCTTGACTTTTTAGCAGGGATCGAAATGCGCGACAGGCGCCCATCAGTTTCTATCTGAATTCGGCTCACGTTCATAGTCGCTTTCACTTATTTATCAAAAATTTTGTCAAGTGTCAAAAAGTACCCCTACTATTTTTTTCTTGTATTTTCCGCTAAATATGATAAAGAGAGGGCTCTTTTCCAACTTTTCCAGAAAGTGACAATTTAATTTATCCATAAACCCCAATTCGAGGATTCCATGGATGAAATGACAAAACCCCGTTTCTAAAAAAGCGAGACGGGGTTTTGTATTTTCGCTCTGATTGTAATCCCGGTATTTCCCTGAGGACAAGAAGCAGGTTTTAACCTAAAAGGGAGGGTATGGAGATGGAATGCCCGGAATGTCGCTTTGAAAATCGCCAAGGGGCAAAGTTCTGTCGGGAATGTGGACATACTTTTGACCGCAGCTGCCCGGAATGCGGCACCGATATCGTTGCCGGCAGCAAATTCTGTGATGAATGCGGTTACGATTTCAAACCGGCTAAAGAGGCTGCCGAAGAAACCATAGAGACCGAAACCCGCCCCTTGCCTCCCGCCCCACAGCAAGCGTTGAGCGATGTGGCCCCGCTCGACGGCGAACGGAAACACGTCACGGTCCTTTTTTCAGATCTTTCCGGATATACCGCCATGTCCGAAAAACTCGATCCGGAAGAGGTCAAAGAAATGATGAGCCGCATTTTCGGGGAGGTCGCTCAAGTGATTGCGAGATACGAAGGCTTCATCGAAAAGTTTATCGGCGATGCGGTGATGGCCTTATTCGGGGTGCCCAAGGCCCATGAGGATGATCCGATCCGAGCGATCAGGGTTGCCCGCGAAATACATGAACGGGTTACGGCCCTAAGCCCCGAGATCGAAAAAAGGACCGGGCAACCCGTTTCGATGCACAGCGGCGTCAACACGGGACTGGTTGTGACCGGTGAAGTGGACCTGGAGAAGGGAACGCACGGCATCGCGGGGGACACGATCAACCTGGCCTCGCGCCTGTGCAGTCTGGGTGCCGCCGGTGACATCCTGGTCGGACCGGACACCTATCATCAGGCGCAAGGGTATTTCACTTTCGAAACCCTCGAACCGACCAGGGTCAAGGGTAAAGCAAAACCCGTTCAGATCTATAAAGTCATCGCCCCCAAAGCCAAACCCGTTACAATTCACCGTCTTTCCGGTGTGCGCGCGGAGCTGATCGGCAGAAAGGTCGAAATCGCCGAACTTGGCGACGCCGTTAAAAATCTGCAGGCCGGCCGCGGCCGGATATTTTCCATTTGCGGAACCGCCGGCACCGGCAAAAGCCGACTGGTGGAGGATTTCAAGGCAACGCTCGATCTGGAAGGTATTCAATGGCTGGAAGGCCGCGCCTATGCCTATGCGCAGAATATTCCCTATTTCGCTTTGATCGATTTGTTGAACAGGGTTTTTGACATTGAAGAAGGGGATGCGCCGGATCGGGTGCGGCAAAAAATCGAATCCGGCGTGGGCGGCCTGGTTGACAAAAAGGAAAGCGTTATTCCTTATGTGGGCAGCCTCTACTCGCTGCCCTATCCGCAGATCGATTCGGTGAGTCCGGAATTCTGGAAATCCCGGCTTTGCGATGCGATCAAGATGATCATATCGGCCCTGGCCCGCAAAGCGCCGACCATTTTTTTGTTGGAGGATCTGCACTGGGCCGATCCTTCTTTTGCCGAATTTTTGCGCAATACCCTATTGGAGATGCGTCAGCCGGCCATCGTGCTGTGTGTTTACCGGCCTGTTTTCAGCCTGTTTACGGCCCATCAGTCCAGTGGCCTGGCCCATGTTTACCAGGAGATTAGCCTCAAGGATCTATCTTCGGCAGAATCCCAGGACATGCTGGAATCCTTGCTTAAGACCAAGGAAATTCCCGCTGATCTGCGACGCTTTGTACAAGATAAGACCGAAGGCAATCCTTTTTATCTGGAAGAGCTGATCAACTCATTAGTAGAGACCGAAATGCTTAAACAGGACAACAACGGTTGGCGATTAACGAAATCGATTACCGAATCCGATATTTCGGCAACCGTCCAGGGGGTGATTGCGGGCCGGCTCGATCGCCTGGAGAAGGAATCCAAGCGCATCCTGCAGGAGGCGGCAGTGATCGGGCGTGCGTTTCTATACGATATTCTTAAAAAGGTGACCGCGCTTGAAGCCGAATGCGACACCTGTCTCAGCAGTCTGGAACGACTCGATCTGATCCGGACCCGATCTTTTCAGCCGGATATGGAGTATGTCTTCAAACACGCCCTGGCTCAGGAAGTCGTGTATAACGGCATTCTCAAAAAAGAACGCCGCGAAATCCATGAACGGATTGCACTTGTCATGGAAAATCTGTTTGACGACCGGCTTCCGGAATTTTATGAAACCCTGGCCTTTCATTTCGCCCGGGGCCAATCGGTCACCAAGGCGGTCGATTACCTGATTAAGTCCGGCGAGAAAAGCCTGAATCGATTCGCCCTGGATGAGGCCCAGCAATATTATCAGCAAGCCTATCAACTGCTGTCGGCGAGACTGGATGCGGGCGAAGAAAACAAAAATCTTCTGTTCGATCTGTTGGAGAAATGGGCCCTGGTCTATTACTACCACGGGGCGTTTACAGATATGGTTGATTTGCTGCGGACGCATGAGGCGACGGCCGAGTCCCTGCAGGACAAGGGGCGGCGGGGAATATTATATGCCTGGCTGGGAATGGCGCTGTGGGGCACGGGCAAACACAAAGATTCTTATAACTATCTCAAGACGGCGCTCAAGCTGGGGGAGGCGATCGGCGACTTGCGGGTGATGGGGTTTGCCACCGCCTGGCTGCCCTTGGCCTGTGCAGAGCTTGGCTTAATTAAGGAGGGAGTCGGCTATGGCGAACGGGCCGTCAAAATTTGCGCCAAGCTCCCGGAAGAACAGTATTTGAATTTTAAAGCGCAGGGCGATCTGGGATATATTTGCTATTCCATGGGCGATTCAAAAAAGACCCTGGCCGCCGGGAAAACCATGGTTGAATACGGGGAAAAACATGCCAACGTCAGAAGCCAGGCCATGGGGCATGCTGTCTTGGGGTGGGGCCATCTCGCGGCCGGGGATCTGCAGAAGGCCATCGGAAATTTTAAGCAGACCGAGCAAATCGCGATGGATCCCTTTTACGCGACGGTATGGTCCATTTTTAGAGCCCTGGCCCATCTTTTGTCCGGCCAGTTTGAAGAGGCCGAGTCGGCCCTAGCACTTACGGAACAGTGCCAAAAGGCCGGATTTGCATACGCTAAACCATTTCATACGCTCGGCATGGGGCTGGTATGGATCGGCAAAGGCCGGTTCGGAAAGGGGAGTAACCTGCTAATAGAGGCAAAACAAATATGCCATAATAACGAATTTAAGAACACCTATGCCCTTTCGGAATACATTCTGGGCAAAGTCTACCTGGGGATAGCGTTGGGTGAAGGAGATGTCAATATGTCTACCATGGTGAAGAACGTTGGTTTCTTGTTAAAAACGATCCCGTTCGCTGCCCGGAAGGCCGCATCCCATCTCACAAAAGCCATCGCGGCGGCCCGTGAGATCGGCGCCAAAGGCACGGAGGCTTCGGCCCATCTTGATCTGGGAAAACTGCACCATGCCAAGGGACGTACCGAACAGGCAAGGGAGCATCTCTCCCGGGCGGTCGAGCTGTTTGAGCGCTGTTGTGCTGAAATTTATTTAAAGGATGCCAAAGAGACGCTGGCCTCCTTGCCATAGAGCCGGAAAGCCAGAGTGCGGCTGCGGAGCATTTTTTAAAAAATAAAGGGATGGGGAATTCGGATGGAATGCGGGGCGCCCATTTGTAATTAAACAACTATTTGTGTACCCTGTCTCTTACTTATTTGAGAATGGACCCTAAATCGGTTATGGACGCTGTGGTCCAGCAACTCCTGAATATGGAAGCATGAGGATGTCATGGAATTTAACATTATCCCAGATGAAGAAGCCCTGAGTAAATGTGCTTGGTGCCAAAACCATATCAACGATGACATGGAAGTTTTTGGTGCTGGTGCAAAGCTAAAGCCAGATGTTGATTTATCTGAATACGAAAGCCATTGTATCCAGATAAGTCTGGTTTCTGAAGAAAAGCCTATTTATATGATGGTAACAACTCAAGGTTCAGAAGCCAAAAAGGCAGGTAAAGATTGTATGTTTTTATTTTGTTCTGAAGAATGCGGCAAAAAATTAAAGAATGTTTTGGGAAAAGAAATTTCTTTAGGGAAGATGTTTGGAACAGTTCACTTCGAATAAGCTTTATTGTTCTAGTAGACGACGGGCAGGACGACCCGCTGCATCTGGTTGTTGAGATCAAAGGCTATCGGCGCGAAGACACCAAGGAAAAGAAGGCGACCATGGGAACCTACTGGATTCCCGGTGTGAACAATCTCGGCCGGTTCGGGCGCTGGGCCTTTGCCGAGTTCACCGAAGTCTACCAGATCGAATCCGATTTCGAAGCCGAGTTTAACAAGATGATCGATGGAATCGTGCAATGAAAAATGAACTGACATTCACTTCGCTGATCAGGGCCATACAGCGTATTCATGACGAACTTGCCGCCCAGGCGAGCCGGGCTGTGAATGTCAGCCTGACCCTGCGTAACTGGTTGATAGGATTCTATATTCGTGAGTATGAGCAGAGCGGCGCGGATCGGGCGAAATATGGAGAAGCCCTCTTGCAGCGTTTGTCTGAATCGCTAACAGACATCGGTTTGAAAAGAATGGATGTGCGAGAGTTGCGGCGGTACAGGCAATTCTATCTGGCTTATCCTCAGATCCGGGAAACGTTGCCTCCCGAATTGACTCCCCGCCTGCATTGGAAAGCAAATTCGGGAGACACTGACTCCCGAATAGTGCGGTCGGAGACTTCACAATTCGGCGTCGCATCGTCCGATCTGGTGCAAACTCTTTCCTTTAGCCACATCTCCGAACTTATTACCATAGAGAACGATACCAAGCGCGTCTTCTATGAGGTTGAGTGCATCCGTGGTAATTGGCCCGTCCGGGAATTGAAACGCCAGATAGGCAGTCTCTATTATGAACGTTCCGGTTTGTCCAAAGATAAAAAGAAACTGGCAGATTTAGCCCAATCCGGTGCGGAATCCGCCGATCCGAAGCTGATGGTCCGTGATCCATATATTTTCGAGTTCCTAGGACTGAAACCGAAAGAAGTCATGAGCGAGTCCCATCTGGAGGATCAGCTTCTCGACAAGTTGCAAGAATTCCTTCTGGAAATGGGACATGGCTTCTGTTTCGAGGCTCGCCAGAAACGAATTCTCATTGGCGGTGAATATTTTTTCGTCGATTTGGTTTTCTACCACCGTCTCCTCAAGTGCCATGTCCTGTTGGAGCTGAAACTGGAAGAGTTCAACCAGGGCAACATCGGTCAGCTCAACACCTATGTAAGCTGGTGCCGAAAAAACATGATGGTCCAAGGGGATAACCCACCGATCGGCATTCTGCTCTGTACAGGAAAAAACCATGTCTTGGCTGAATACGCCTTGGCCGGCATGGACAATAATCTCTTTATATCCAAATATCTGCTCGAACTTCCCAAGAAAGAAGATATGCAACGGTTTATAGAAGAGCAGATGAAAGAAATGCAATAAAATGATTCCGAGGGAAAAAGGGTTCAAAGGGCTCATGGCACAGGTTAATGATCATTTGTGGGATATCCCCCGCGAACAGATTATTCCATGGCCCGAAGAGGTTGCAACCCAATGGCATTGGGTGAAGGAGATGTCAGTATGTCTACCATGATGAAGAACGTTGGTTTCTTGTTAAAAACGATCCCGTTCGCTGCCCGGAAGGCCGCATCCCATCTCACAAAAGCCATCGCGGCGGCCCGTGAGATCGGCGCCAAAGGCACGGAGGCTTCGGCCCATCTTGATCTGGGAAAACTGCACCATGCCAAGGGACGTACCGAACAGACACGGGAGCATCTCTCCCAAGCGGTCGAGCTGTTTGAGCGCTGTCGTGCTGAAATTTATTTAAAGGAGGCCAAAGAGGCGCTGGCCGCCTTGAGATAGAGCCGGAAAGCCAGAGTGCGACAGCGGAGCATTTTTAAAAATAAAGGGATACCCTTTTTAGCTAAAAGCACGTTAAGGTGGCTCTTGATATGGTAAGGAACGGGTTTCACATCATATTATCTTGCTTTATGTTAGCGGCGCCGTGAAAATGTTATAAAAGCGGTGGTTTAAAAATGTAGCCT
>CAZNFS010000040.1:5804-20172 GCA_964572695.1 uncultured Desulfobacteraceae bacterium | reverse complement strand
GCCAAGGCGCTGGCCAGCCTTCTGGCCAAAATGGACATCTTCATCCGGGATCATGAAAGGATCGTCGGATATCAGACGTCGGACATCAACGGTATCTTCCATCCCATCGACCAGAACTGGAAATCACCGGCCAGACTCGTCAACAGCGAGGCCGGAAGCAGTTTGCTGGACGAAGCGGGCAAAAAGGAGCTAGATGAGCTGTGCGCCTACTGGGCCGGAAAATCCATGAGTGACCGGCATCAGGCGGCCATCCCTCAGAGTCTGAAAAAATACTGGACTTATGAAGGCACATTTCTCTGGACGCAACTATCGGAACTGGGCATTCCCGATTATGAGCGCCTGTTTGAAACCGGTTTGAAGGGAAGAATCCAGGAGGCCAGGGACAAACTGGCGCAGATTGATGAAACCATCCCCGTTGATTATCTGGAGCAAAAGGATTTTCTCGAGGCTGCGATCATCTCATTGGAGGCGGTCATCCATTTCGGGAAACGGTATTCAACATTGGCCGAAACCATGGCCGGCGGGGAAAAGGACCCCAAACGCCGGGCCGAGTTGGAAGAGATCAGTCGCATCTGCGCGTGGGTTCCCGAGAATCAGCCGCGAACCCTCCTGGAAGCTTTCCAGTTCTTCTATTTTATCCATCTGGTCCGGTACATGGAATATTCCACCCTGGGTATCGGTATCCGGATAGATAAAATCTTCGGCCCCTTTTATGAAAAAGACATGGCGGAAGATCGGCTCAACCGTGAAGAAGCGCTTGAAATTATGCAGCTTCTCTGGATCAAGTTCAACGAACTGGGACTGGTCTATTCACCAACGGTCAGCTCCGTCTATGGAGGTGTGGCATCGCTCCAGGCCGTTACCATCGGCGGGACGGACAAAGATGGAAACGATGTGACCAACGACCTTACCTATTTGGCCTTGGAAGCAGCAAAAAGCCTTCATCTCATCGAACCGAGCATCGTTCTGAGGCTTCACGAGGGAACGCCCGACAAGCTGTATTCCAATGCTCTGGACGTGATCAAGACCGGTGTCGGGTACCCTTCACTCTTTAATGACGAATCCCTTCTTCCCCTGATTGAAAAGTGGGGCGTTCCGCCGGTAGATGCCAGGGATTACGCTGTCACCGGCTGCGTCTACCTCGAGATTCCAGGCAAGAACGTCATGCGCAGGGCCGTGGGCTATTTTGTCTTGGCCAAGTGCCTTTGGTGGGCGCTGCATCAGGGCGTGAATCCTGAAACGGGCGAGCAGCACGGCGCCGGAACTGCCGATCCGGCAACCTTTACCTCATGGGAAGATCTACTGGAGGCCTATGGGGAGCAGGTTGCCTTTTTCACCAACAAAATGGAACAACTGGACCGAATCAATCTGGAGCTGATTGAAAAATACTGCCCGCGGCCGTTTTACTCCGCCGTTGTCGAAGGGTGCATCGAGAGTGGGAAAGAAGCCCGAAAATGGGTATATCCTGCCATGATCCATTCTTTTGCAGTAGTCATTGGCGGCATCAATGTCGCCGACTCCATCACGGCCGTCAAGAAAGTTGTCTTTGAAGACAAACGGGTATCTTTGCCGGAGCTGATCGAGATGATGGACAAGAACTGGGAAGGCCATGGGGATATCCGGCAGGCCTGCATCAATGCGCCCAAGTACGGTAATGACGACGATTATGCCGATTCCATTGCCCGTATCGTCCTGCGCAGGGGCGAGGAAGCTATGGAAACGATCGAGGATCGTTACGGCCTCTCGCACCGGGGGGACGGCAGTGCGGTCTCAGCGACCTATGGTTTGGCTTATGATACGCCGGCAACTCCTGACGGCCGTCTGGATGGGGATTTCTTTTCGGATTCAACTTTAGCTCCCTCTCCGGGGCAAGACAAGGAAGGGCCTACGGCAGTCCTCAATTCCTGCGCCAAGATCAAATCAATAGAAACGTACAACCATCTACTCAATCAAAAGTTTCCGCCCAAATTTCTTGAAGAAGATACGAAGCCTGCTTTCATGGCCTATCTCAAGACCTGGAAGGAGTTAGATGTCCCACACCTCCAACTCAACATCGTCGACAAGGAAACCTTGGTCAGTGCGCAAGAGTCCCCGGAGAAACATTCCGATCTGATTGTCAGGGTCGCCGGGTTCAGCGCATATTTTGTCGATCTCTCCAAAGGATTGCAGGATCATATTATTGCCAGAACCGAGCAGAGTCTGGCTTAAAGCAAACGTAGATTGAGGTTTGCAAATAAAAGAGAAAAACTCATTATTAAATGATTTCAGCACAAGATAGGGACGTTCTAAAAGGCTCGGTGTTTAACATTCAAAAGTTTAGCGTCCATGACGGCCCCGGCATCCGCACGACTGTATTTCTGAAAGGTTGTCCTTTGTCCTGTCGGTGGTGCGCCAATCCGGAGTCTCAATCTTCTACGCCCCAACTGATGACAAGGGATTTGAAGTGCAGCGGCTGTGGCGCCTGCGCCTCGGTATGCCCTGAAACGGCAATCAGCTTTAAAGAAGGAGGCAAGCGGCATATCAACTGGCAGCGCTGTAATCAGTGTTTGGCCTGTGCCGATGTATGTTTGTATGGTGCCCTGACAGTGGTCGGCAAGCGCATGACCCCGATGGATATTGTCGAAGAGGTAGCCAAAGATCGCATTTTCTATAGGAATTCGGGGGGCGGTGTTACGTTTTCCGGTGGTGAACCACTGGGGCAGGCTGAATTTTTGCAAGAAATAATGGCGTTATTGAAGCAGGATGGTTTTCATATTACACTGGATACCACCGGTTTTGGTTCCCCGGCAGCCTTGGATCGAATCCTTCCACTGGTGGACCTTGTCCTCTTGGACATCAAGCACCTCGAAACCGCGCAGCATGTTAAGCTCACCGGTGTTGACAATGGCATCATTCAGGAGAATGCCCGCAGAATCACCGACCGGGTGCAGACCTGGTTCCGGATGCCGCTTATGGCCGGAATCAACGATGACGTCGAGCATGTTTCCCGGGTAGCGGCGCTGGCACAGGAACTGGGCGTAGAGAAGATTTCTTTTCTGCCGTATCATGAAGGGGGTATTTCCAAATGGCATCAGATTGGGAAAATTCGCCCGGATTTTGAGGGCCGGGCGCCGGACGAGGACCATCTGGCAGCCTTAACGGACCTGGTTTCCCGAAACGGTATTCAAGTCGGCATCCGAAGCTAGCTGTTACAGCGGTCGAGCAGAAGTTGCTTAATACCGAATGTGTAATTTATCGAAATAATTGCAACGGTTAGATTAGCGGTATTCGCAGATTGACTTACCCAAACGGTTACGATATTTATCATCGGCAATCCGTGAAAGCGACTATTTCACAATAATCTATTATTCAGGAGGAAAGAGATGGAGATCAAAAAAGTAGGTGTTTTGGGCTGTGGTCTGATGGGCTCCGGTATTGCCCAGGTTTGTGCCCAAGCAGGCTTCGAAACGGTCGTGCGCGAAATCGACCAGAAGTTTATTGACAAGGGTTTTGGTGCAATCGAAAAAAATCTATCCAAAGCGGTGGGTAAGGGGAAGATGACCCAAGTGGACAAGGATGTCACCATCGGCCGACTCCAGGGCACAGTGGCATTGGGTGATTTGCAGGATTGCGACCTGATCATCGAAGCGGTAATAGAGGACCTAAATCTAAAGAACGAAATGTACGCGGCGCTGGATAAAATCTGTCCCGAAAAAACGATCTTTGCCAGCAATACATCCTCTTTAACCGTGATGTCCATGGCTGCATCAACGAAGCGAACCGATCGCTTCTGTGGGTTGCATTTTTTTAATCCCGTGCCGCTGATGCGGCTGGTGGAAGTGGTCAAGACGATCGCCACCAGCAAGGAAACGATCGAAACATGCTTTGAATTCAGCAAGAAGATCGGTAAAACACCGATTCTGGCCAAAGACAATTCCGGATTTATCGTCAATCTTTTGCTGATCCCCTATCTGCTGGATGCCATACGGGTTTTGGAACAGGGGTATGCCTCCGTCGAAGATATCGATACCGGGATTAAACTCGGACTTAATCATCCCATGGGGCCTCTGACACTGCTCGATTTCGTGGGACTCGATACCACCTATAATATCGCTAATATCATGTTCGAAGAGTACCGTGAAAAGCGATATGCGCCGCCGCCGCTGCTAAAAAAGATGGTGTTGGCGGGATATTACGGCCGCAAATCGGGCAAGGGCTTCTACGACTATTCCGGTGAAAAACCGGTAGCGAGCGATCTCGGAATTTAAATTCGTGGACGGATACTAACTGCGAAACTTTCGGAAAAAGGGAGGGACCCGGGTATCACGAAGGGTTTCTCCCTTTTTTATGGATGGATACCAAAATGCAAAATGACCCCTTAGATCCGATACAGCTGCGCAATATCCTTATTAAAAACTGGATGACGCACGATGCCCTCTGGTATGGTGAGGTGGCGGCGAACTACGGAATGGAGGCAGCCAGCCCCATGAATCTTCGCGTGTGCCGCAAGCTGGGGCGGATTGAATTAAAACGGTTGATGAAATTGCTGGATGCATCCGGTCCGACGGAGATGGAGAGCTACCGAAAGTTGTTCGAGTTTGGCTGGCAGATTTTTGTGCCTGAATTTATGTCTTTTAAGATCGATTACCCGGACCAAAATTGCCAACGGTTTCATATCAAAGATTGTTTTGCGCATAAAGGGATGGAGCAGGCGGGTGTTCTTTCTGAATATGAGTGCGGCATCTTTGAAAGGATTGAGGGGTGGTTTGATGCGATGGGCTTAAATTATACCCGTAAGCCCGATCTCAGTCGATGCCTAAAATTCAAAGGGCAGGAATGCATCATCACAGTTGAATTGAATTTTGAAACAAGTAAAGGAGAGGTAAAATGAGCACCGGATTGATACTCGTCGACATACAGAACGACTATTTTCCAGGCGGGCGGATGGAACTGGTCGGAATGGAAGTGGCCGGAAAAAATGCAAAAAAATTATTGTCTTTATTCCGCAAAAATGAATGGCCGACTTTCCACATCCAGCATGTCGCGCCGAGCGAAAAGGCGCCCTTTTTTCGTCCCGATACAGCAGGCGCCGAAATTCATCAAAGCGTAGCACCTGAGGCGGAGGACAAGGTGATCCAAAAGCACTTTCCCAACAGCTTTCGCGAAACTTCACTTGCGCAAGAGTTAAAAAGCAACCAGGTGGAGCAGGTTGTCATATGCGGTGCCATGAGCCATATGTGCATCGATGCCACCACGCGCGCAGCGGCCGATCTTGGATTTAAATGCACGCTGATACACGATGTCTGCGCCACGCGGGATTTGGTTTTCGGCGATGAAAAAATAGCCGCCGCAGAAGTCCACGGAGCTTTTATGGCTGCATTGACTGGTGCGTATGCCAATGTCATAAATTTAGATGAGTATGTGACGAGCATCCCAAAAGGTTGATGGCGTCGTAAAAAGTCCCATCTACTGCGTTGTAATATTTTTCCAGACACTCGGCATACTACATGTATGGCCTCGTTCCTGGAAAAACACTACGCCTTGTATATGAATCTTTTTACTTAGCCATCGATAATTGAATTTGCGACTTTTTATGAGATCGTCAAGGTTGACAATCTGATTTATATAATATATATTTTTTTATATTATATATATACACAGTAAGGCGGTATTGACATGCCCATGAGTATTAGAAATGCACGTGCTGAACAACTCGCCAGAGAGGTAGCGGCGAGAAGTGGGGAAAACCTTACCCAAGCCATCACCCACGCTTTAGAAGAACGGCTTGAGCGGCTGAAAGGAAGGCGTCAGCCGACGGATCTGGTCCGTGAAATCATGGCAATTTCCAAACGATGCGGTTCAATACCTGACCTTGATCAACGAAAGCCTGAAGACATTTTAGGATATAATGATTCGGGTTTTTTGGACTAATGGTCTTAGACACATCTGCCATTATAGCAATCCTCCTGGGGGAATCCGAGGCAGAAGTTTTTGCAATAGCCATTGCGAATGATCCCAAAAGATTGATGAGCGCTTTTTCCGCTTTGGAGGCAGGCATCGTTATTGAAGCAAAAAAAGGGGAAGCGGGTGGCCGCGAGCTGGAACTCCTACTGCATCGTTTGCAGGTTGAAATCGTTGCCCTGGACCTTGAGCAGACGGAATCGGCAAAAGTGGCCTGGCGCGAATACGGAAAAGGGCGGCATCCAGCCGGGTTAAATATTGGTGACTGCTGTGCTTATGCCCTGAGCAAAATATCCGGGGAACCTCTCCTCTTCAAGGGAGGCGATTTTTCTAAAACAGATCTTCAAATAGTAAATCCTTCCCTCTGACGACACCCGGCCCTTCCGATTAAGTCTCATTCAATTTAAGAGTCTGAATAACCGGCTTAGCCCTTTTATGAGGGTTTCGGCAGGCACCGTGGTCGCGGCACACTTCACAGCGGTCGTCGCTGCACATCTGGCAGGAATAGCAATCCCGGCAGGGATGCTTTTTTGAGCATTCCGGCTTGTCATCCGGGATATAGACCTTCCCTTTTAAACCTGGAACGGTGACAAACGGCATCGTGTTCGGTCCTCTTCAAGCGGCATAGCGATTTACAAAAGTTTCAAATTCTTTATCTTTAAAAATCTCTGCAAATCGTTCTCCCTGTCGGCTGTTTTGTTTGTAGAAATCGATACAAGCTTTGACAATTTCGATTACCTGATCTTCATTGAAAATTGCCGGGAGTTCACGGGCGAGCTGTGGGTGTCGTCCCAATTTGCCGCCCAGTTGGACCCGGAATCCCTTCTTGCCTTCGGCGAGGGTATCGGTGGGACAGGCCTGGATACATTTTGCGCAATTGATACAACGCGCATAATCGATCTTCGGCCCCTCGTCATTTAGTATAACGGCATCTTCTTTGCACGCTTCCACACAGGCTTCACACTGGGTACAGGCCTCATCGGTTTGGATCGGTGAACAAGCACCGATGATGCCGATATCTTTAATTTGCGGCTGGGAACAAGCATTGGGGCAATCGGCCAGGGAAATTCGAAATTCGTGATGAAATTTGAGATCGCCCTCGACGCGTTCCTTTAAAAAGCCGAGCAGGTCTTCTTTTTTTAGCAGATCTTCGAGCTTTGAAAGCAAAGCGTCGCCCTCATTGGCCCGGTTGGGACAACCATTGGGCCCGAAGCAAATGTCGAGCTGGTGCCCCTTAATTTCGGCACTCATATTGGAAAGATAGCGTTTTTGGGTCGCTTTGACGTCGGCAATGGATACAATCTTGCGGTCCAACTCATTAGCTTCTTTTTCAACCCGGGCACGCACTTTTTTGCGTACAAAAAAGGGTACTTTTTTGATTGCGGTTTCAGCTTCGGTGGTCCATTTCATAATTCTTTTTTGCCTTTCTGTTCCGATTCAATTGAGATAACTAAAAATATAGTCAATGTCGGCAGGAATTCAAGAGGCAAGACCAATCGCAGAAAAGGGATCAGAAGGGATTTTAGAAGAAGCAAGGTACCGCTGGCCGAGCATTTATGGGTCTTATCCTTTCTGCATGATATGATCGTAGAGGTCTCGCTTATCGATGATCCTTTTTGCCTTAAACTCCGTTCTTTCAAGCGTATTGGGCTCCATCATCCGGACAATGGTTCTGAGCCCGCGTGCCTTCAATCGCTGTTCCAGCTTGGCCTTAAGATCAAGTTCGAGGTTCGGGTCCACGTCCATGCGGCGTTCGGCCTGCACAATCATTTCATCCATCGTTTTTTCCCGGGTGATGATGATCCGAAATTCATCACCAAGCCCTTGTATCCCTCTGATCACATCCTCGATGGCACGGGGATAGACATTCTCCCCCCTTACCACGAACATGTCGTCGGCCCGGCCGTACATACCCTTCGGTAATCGCGGATAGGTACGTCCGCAAGGGCAGGGCTCATCCACCCACATGGAGATGTCTCCGGACCAAAACCGTATCATGGGTTGGGAATTGCGCTCCAGATGTGTATATACGGTAGCGCCTTCAGCGCCATAGGGGAGTCTCCTCTTTGTTTGCGGATCCACCAATTCACTATAGACGATATCCTGCCAAAAATGCATTCCCTGTCGATCGCCGCACTCACAGTTGGACATCCAGGGGGTCATCTCCGCGGTCGAGCCTGAATCGATACAAATTCCGCCGTAGATCTCTTCAATACGCCTTTTGGTGGAGGTAACTCCTGCGCCGGGTTCACCTGAGAAGAAGAGAATCCGGAAATTGAAATCCTCTTTTGGATCCAGTCCCCTGGCTTTGGCTTTTTCAGCCAAATAGAGGCTATAAGAAGGCGTCCCGTAGAAGATGGTGGGCTGGGTTTCTTTCATCCACTCCAAAGCACGGTCGGATTGGCCCGCAACCCCGGCTCCAAAAGGAAACACAGTGGCCCCCAGACGTTCAGATCCTAACATCGCCCCCCAGCTTCCCATGTAGAGGCTAAAAAAAGATCCTATGAAGACGATATCTTCCGGGCGAATGCCAAAACCCCACATGAACCTGGCGTGGGCTTCGGCAATGCGTGCCACATCAGCCTGACTGATGGCAAAGACCGTTGGTTTTCCAGTGGTCCCGGAGGTACCGTGGACCCGCCCTATCGCTTGCGCAGAGACACAGACATTACTCCCAAATGGGGGGTGTTCCATTTGGTCTTGACGTATCTCCTCTTTATAGACGAGGGGGATCTGCTCAAAGTCTTCCAACGAGCGTACATCTTCAGGCTTTACGCCTGCCTTATCCCATTTCTTCTTATAAAAAAGAGACGTTTCATAGGCGTATTTAAGTTGGGCCTGAAGCTTGGGAAGGATGATTTTCTGTTCCCTCTCTTCCGGATCCATGGTTTCCAGAGCCCGGTCCCAATAGGGGGAATCAGGTGAAGGCATATAAGAGCGGTCATATTCAGGCGGCCATTCTTTGAAAACATCTTTCGTCACGATGACACCTCCACCTATTCGCTTTCTTGTTTCGGCTATTAAACATCCACACTGCTTCGGATGCCTTCGACGATCGTCTCCATGGGGGTATCCGGCAGATATACTTTGTGTATGCCGTGCTCCCGTTCCAGTTTGACGGCGTCGGCCGGAGGCATCACACCGCCCATGAATACCTTTACCCGCTGCAGCCCTTTCTTTTTGAGCAGCATTACCACCTTGGGGCCTAGGGCCATATGGTTTCCACACAGGGTACTCAAGCCGACCACGTCCGCATCTTCTTCCATGGCGGTCTCGACAATGTGTTCGGGAAAGCAGTTTCCAAGATATATGACCTCCATCCCGGCATCTTTTAAGAATTGAGATACCAGATACACGCCGCGCCAGTGAATATCGAGCCCCAGCTTGGCCATCACGATCCTGATTTTTCTGTCCATGGGTAAGTTAACCCCCGGTTTTTACGATTACAACAGCGGAAAGGTCCACAAACCGAATTCTTGCCGGAAGATTTCTTCGATTTCACCGAGTGTACAAAGATTTTTGACTGCCTCGAAAGCGTATGGGAAAAGATTTTCATTGGTGTGACACTTTTCCCGCAACGTTTTCAGGCATTCCCTGACCTGCGTGTCGTTGCGGTCTTCTTTCAGACGCTCCATTTTAGCTTTTTGGCGTGTAAAGGTTTCCGGATATTCAAACACTTCGATATCGCGCGTCCGGTCCTCTTCGGCGCGGGCATAATTGACGCCGACAATGGGCATCTCGGCGGTTTCAATCTTTCTTTGGTACTGGTTATTGTAACGGCTGATTTCCCGATGCAGCCAGCCGTTTTCAACCACCGCGACGAGACCGCCCATGTCTTCGATCTTTTCAATATAAGCCGTAATGCGTTCAACCATTTGGTCTGTCAAATATTCAATATGATAAGAGCCGGCCAGCGGATCCACGCTGTTGCAGACGCCCGTTTCGGCCTGAATGATTTGTTGGGTGCGAATCGAAACGAGAGCAGCTTCTTCCGTTGGGGCTGAATAGGCTTCATCATAAGAATCGATATGAAGAGACTGACAGCCGCCTAATACCCCGGCAAGCCCCTGAATCGCGGACCGGGCGATATTGTTCAGCGGTTCGGTGGCAGGCAGGGTAACACCGGCGGTCTGCACATGAAATCGCATGAGCGCAGATTTTTCATTCTTGGCACCATATCGCTCCGTTATGATTTTATGCCATACCTTGCGACTGGCACGGCATTTAGCGATTTCTTCGAAGAAATCATTATGGAGGTCCCAGAAAAAGGATAGCCTGGGGGCAAAATCATCAATACTCAGACCACGAGCAAGGAGTTCCTCGATGGTGGCAATCGCATTGGCTATGGCGACGGCCACTTCGGTAACTGCATCGGTTCCGGCCTCACGCAAATTGTATCCGTTGTAGCTGATTGGATTCCAGCGGGGGACATTTTTGCAGATCCACTCTACCACGTCACATTGCAGGCGGAAGGAGGCTTGCGGCAAAAGAATCTCAGGGGCACTGCCGACACAGGTCTCCATGATGAAGTCGTTCTGGCAGGTTCCGGCCAGATTCTTCCAGGGGATGCCTCTTTGCTCAGCTACGGCAAAATACATCCCCGGAATGACGATGCTGGTACTGGGGAGATGGGTGACGATGGATGTGCTGATGGCGCCAAGATCGATATCCGCAAAATACGCGTCGATGTCTCTAATCGAATCAACAGCGGCTCCGCAGGCCCCGACATTTCCTTCAGATTTAGGATCGGTTGAATCATACCCGCGAATCGTAGGCAGATCGAAGAGGATGTTTACACCGGTGGCACCATGATCCAACAGGTATTTAATTCTTATATTGCAATCTTCAGGTGCTCCCAGACCGGCCAGCTGGCGCACGGTAAAGGGGCGGCCGCGGTACATGTTGGGATACACACCGCGCAAAAAAGGCGCTTGTCCCGAAAATCCGATGTCGTGGCCGTAATCGATATGCTTGATATCGGCAGGTGTGTGAATCAGTTTTATGGGAATTCCGGAATGAGAGAAATACCGGCCTTCCGTTTCTCGGTCTGATTGGTGGAGTTTATTGTTAAACCAGTCCTCATAGTCTTTTTCAATCTGTTTGATATGGGCTTGGTTGAAAAGACGTGCATCCGTTTCTTTTTCCTCAGACATTGGAGCTCACCTCTAATCCTATCGGGGTTATCTGGGGCATCGAGGTAAAAAAGATAGCAAACAATAAACCCGATAGGCAAGATTTCATTTTGGATCCATCCGCCCGCACGATAAATATTCTTGTAATTTTTATCAATTATGATAGAAAGTTAAACTAATGGAAACGGAATCTCTACTAAAAGAACGCCGGGATCGGATCGCCAAAGCCGTTGCGCTCGAAAAAACGGACCGGGTTCCGGTCGTGCTCGAATATTCGGCCTTTGCGGCCCGGGTCACTCATACGCAAATGGCTGAATTTATCAGCTCTCCGCGTAAGGCCACCGAGACGATGATCGAAGCGTACAGAAGGATCGGTGGCGGCGATGCGATCAACTACGGTACATCTACACCCTATGGATTGAGTTACTCCTATGGGGCCAAAGTACACGTTCCCGGGGTCGATTTGCCTCCCGATGATATTTGGCAGGTGGTAGAGAGCGAATTGATGAAAGTTGACGATTATGACCAGATTCTGGAAATCGGCTGGCCGGATTTTTTTAAAAAATTTCTATCAGAGCGCGTATATGATGATGCCGCCCCCAATCTTTTGCCCGCCAACCAGGAGCGTGTCGACAGTGTCGATTTATGGGCTCAAGAGGGCGTGCCCGTGTTAAGCGGGGGTACGATCACGACTCCCTTTGAACTTCTTTGCGGATCGCGGTCATTAGAAAAGTTTTTCCTCGATTTGACAAGTGTACCGGATAAAATTGAAGCGGTCATGAATCAAATTGTCCCCCATTTGGCACAACGTGAGTGCAAACGGACCCAAAAAATGGGTTGTGCGGCCGCCTGGATAGGCGGCTGGACGGCGGCTCCGTTTATGCTCTCACCCCCGATGTGGAGCCGCTTTGAGTGGCCTTATTTCAGGCAGCTCGTTTATGAGGTCATTGAAACAGGTTTGATTGCACTTTTGCATCTTGATGCAAATTGGGATCGTGAGCTGGAGCGCTTTAAGGAATTTCCACAGGGCAAAGTCATCGTCGCACTTGACGGCGATACCGACATTTTCAGGGCCAAGGAGATTTTGGGCGATCATCTCTGTATTATGGGAGATGTTCCCCCCGCAATGCTGGCTTTTGATACTCCCGATGATGTTTTCAACTATTGCAGCAAATTAATTCGCAATTTAGGTCCCCAAGGCTTCATCCTGCAGTCCGGGTGCGATATCCCCACCAATGCAAAACTCGAAAACGTCCAGGCCATGGTTAGTGCCGCCTTGGAAAGCTAATCAGTGCCCATCCGCGACTAAATACTGGCAATCTAAAGGGTCCAATTCAGAAATGAGGGTTTTTGCCGAAGAACGAAGTTCTTTTGCAAAAAAGACCATTTATGGATGGACACTAGCGGGTGTTTCGAAACATGGCCAGCGAATTGGGGTGGTGCATTTCCTCTTCCATGTCAATCGTATGACAGACGCGGCAGCCTTCATCGGCGCCCATGGGGTAGGGGTTCTTTTGGTATTTGAGGGGTGGAATATTGTCGCGGTTGTTTCCGAAGATGTTGGTGGCCGGATAGATTGCATGCGCTGCACCATGGCAGGCCGCGCACATGATCCCGGCATCATCGGTTCGCATGCGGTACAGGTCCGATTCGGTTTCGGTCCACTGGTTAAAAGACTCATCGATTTCAGGGGGGGTAAAATCGACGTGGCAATTTAAACAGTCGGGTAGATTGACCCATGGTTTGCGGGGGGTGATTTCGTTTAGGGGCGGATCCGATCCGGGCTCAAGATGCGTAATGAGTCTGTCAGCGCTCTTTTTGCCGGCCGCTCTTTCGGCCCTCAGTAAACTCAACGCATGGGTCGTCATCGAACCGTGGCAGTTTGCGCATTCGAATTCGAGTTCGGCATGAATTCCCCGCAAGCCCTTGGTAAAGGTGCCCCTACCGGAAGGGTGACATAAACCGCAGGTCAGGCCGTCTGTCTCCGGCATGACATTGGCATGAAATCCATGCATGGCGGCTGACAGGTTGAGCGCCTTTGAATCTGGTTGGCCGGATTTGGCATCAGCGCCTGCATGACATGCCTGACAGCGTTGCGGTTGTCCGGCTTTAGCCGTTTGACTCAGATGGGTGCGATTTATGCGATCATGAACCGTCAGGATATCGGAGGCCGTGGGGTCCGAAATCCCCGCCCGGTCGGCCTTGCGCCAGGGTCCGCCGTGGCAGTTGCGGCAGCCCATTTCCGTGGAAACCGGGGCCGTAAATTGTATTGTGGCTAAAATATCTCCGCTGGCCGGATCCTTTGCTTCGAGCGTAACCAGGGGATAGGGATGAAAAACAGTGTTGTCGGGATAAGGCATCAAGGGGATTTCGCGGGCGATATAAGCGCCTAGGTCATCATCAAAAGTGAGCTTGCCGCTTGTTTTATTCCCGGATATGCCCGTATCGGCCGGAATTTTGCGACCCGTCAAGGCCGGCGCAAATTGCCAGAATTCAACTTGCCGGGAAGGCGTATTAAAACCGTTTTCGATACTGTAGGTCAGACTGACATCTTCAATGACAGTTTCCGGCGTTTCACCGCGTTTGATCAACTGGGCCAATATCGTGTTTCCAGGGGCAGCCAGGCTGAAAAAGCGATCACTGTCGGAAACAAAATGCATCCCCTTTTTGCTCCAGGCCAAAAGGATATATTCATCCTTTTGCGGATCGAAAGCCGTAATCTCAACCGGCAACGATTTGGGCGGTTCTAAGAGCAACTCCTTTTCTTTTTGGCGCTGAAGCCGTTGGTTTAGATAGGCGGCCAGCGCATCTCTTTCGCTTATGTTACCCAGGAAAGGGGGCATATAAGCGTTGATTTTACCGAGGCCCTCCAGCATGGCCTTTATTCCCAAGGGCGGGTATTTGCGGGTCAGCGCGCGGATGTCATTCATGGGGCCGCCAATGGAGTGGCAGGACATGCAAAGAAGTCGGAATATTTCTTGCCCGGCTTTGATTTGATTGGACGGTGTGATGTCTTTGATTTCGGCCCAGCGGGCGGATTTGAGTACACCGGTTTTGAGAATGGCCTTTTGATCTTCTACCAAGGTGGCGTTGGAGAACATATGGCCATAGATGATATAAGGCCGGCGGCCGGCTTCGCGAATCCATTCAAATGAGCCCATATAGGCCAGCCCGATAGCCAAAAGGCCAAAAGCCAATATCTTTTTAAAGGGTTGCGGCAGGCGTATGGCCATCATAATGCCGATCACAAAAATAACCGGTGAGATATAGAAAAACGCCTTCAGAAAGGGGATGAT
>CAZNFS010000040.1:0-5794 GCA_964572695.1 uncultured Desulfobacteraceae bacterium | reverse complement strand
GGCGAGCGAGCGAAAATCATCGCTTTTTGAGATGCAGGCAGCGCTTGCGCATACCACCAGCCCGAAACGAGCAGCAGGCACAGGGGCAAAATCAGCCACCCCGCGCAGTAGCGGGTCATTTTATCGCGAAAGTTTTGTTCCGCGATAAAAACCGAGCTGATAAACCCAAAAAGCCCCGCCAGCATAAAAGCCATACAGCTTCTGAATACAAGCGAAGGCCAGAAAGTCGGATTAAAAAAGCCGTCCCAGAAATGATGACTCACGAGCCATTTTCCGGGGGTGAGCATAAAGCTAAGGATACCGTTGATCACAAAAAGCGAAAGCCACCCGAAAATGAAGTAGAGCCAACCGACCCTGAGGTGGGCTTTTTTCTCCATCGTGTCAAAAGTGTAGAAATAGACGAACAGCGCCACAATCTCGCCCGTGAAAAAAACCCACTCGGTGGCCCAGCCGAAAACATAGGTGTGGATGAGGAACGAAGTGGCGGCAGGGTTGAGCAGGGAGATCGTAAACCAGATTGCGACACCGGTGATGGCGCCAAAAACCATGGTCAGCAGAACAAAAAATGTGGTATGCCGCTTGGTAAATTGAAGGATCGCAGGGGAGTCTTCGCGGATGCCTTTGATTTCGGTCAAAACCAGAAACAGCCCCCCGCCGATGGCAAAATGCGCCACATAGACGTGGATTACGGCGATTACGGCTATTAAGAATCCACCGCCGAAAAATTCAAGATTCCAGACCGGATAGTGCAGGAACATAGCTAGGCCTCATCTCCGGCTCTGAATGCTAGCCTAAGAATATAGACGATGGCCCCCAGGCCGATCCCCAGCGTGACCAGAAAAAGGACCAAGGGCGACGCTTGCGGCAAAACCTTTAAATCCGAAATACGAAAATAGGGTTGCAGGTAAGCCGATCGCACCAGATCCCTGAGAATGATCATGTCCAACACCGTCAGAAGCGTCACGATGGCGGCCGGCAGGACCTTGCGCTTATGCCCGTATCCGATGGCGATCAACGCCCCGGCAAAACCGGTTAACAAAACAAAGGTGTGTAAACCGCTCCGGCCCCAAAAAAGCGCTCTGACGGATGCCGGGAGGGAAAGTAAAAACCATATTCCCAAACCGATCTGAATGATGGAGGCGCCCGTAAACCATTTCATCCCTAAGATAATATTTTCACTTGCCTGCGGTATGCCCTGGCGTTCTTTGCGCCGCCAGGTCAAGGCGATAAAGAGGCCCCCGATTGCCACCGAGGCGGTCATAAAATGCAAAAAACGAGGCCATAAGGTTGGGCCGCCAAGATTGAGTAACGTTCCGTGGGGGTTATTAAAATATTGGATCCAGATCGATGGTGAAAGCATGAGGGTCATATTGTTTGTAAAAAGAAAGCCGATTGCCATCAGCAGCAGAACGGTAGCGCCGATAAAATAGATGCGCAGGTGCTGCAACCGATCAAACCGAAATTTAAATAGATAGGCAATGTAGTAGGCCACAATCAACAGGCCTACAGCGGACAACCAGAATACTCCCATTAAAAGAGAACTGACATACAGAAACTGGCCGTAAAGAACCTGCAAAAAGAGAAGCGGAGCCACACCCAGATTGATGGTAAAGGCGATGACAAAGGTCAATTTTTGAGCAATGTCTTTTTGTAAGGCATCGAGGTTCGGTTTGGATGAGCGCCGCAAGGCATAAAAGAAGGCAATGATACCGCTGCCAACCATGGTGTTCATAAAGAGAAGGTGGAGCATGAAGGTGAGAATCAAAAAAAATTCAAACCAGCCCCTGTGAGCGGGAATGGAATCTGGTGTCGGAATCAGAAGGGCCGGGTCCATGGAAAATCCTACGTCAGGCTTGAAACAATAAAATCGCCGATCTTCTCCGCCGATCGGCCAAAAAGTTCTTCGATTTCAATTCGCTCAAGGTATTTATTGTCCCATTTGATGCTGTTTTCCTGGACGATATCTTTAATATGTTCGAATTTGCCGCCCAGCGCCTTTATTTTTACGGGGAGCTCAATATTTTTATAAAAAGCGATATTGAACAACAGGAGGTGCTCGATTAAATTCGGTGTTTCGGGAGAGGCGGATATGATGGGGATGATCAGGATACTGCGGTCGTCTATGACCCCTTTGCCGATGTAAGCATTGCCCTGTTGAACAATGATTTTTTTGGTACCCTGAAGACGGTTGTCCGTTTCGACTCTGGAGCGGATATTTTCCGACGAGCCTTCCTTTTTAGTGATGGTTATAGTCGATTCGTCCGTCGGCTCGCCCAAAAGGTTAAGCCCTTCCACGTGATAAAGGGTCATTCCATCAATTTCAGCGACAATTGCCTGAAGATTTTTAAGAACCAATATATTGCGGTTGATCACTTGAGAAATGTTAAAATTATTGGCAGCCAGTGCCTCAAAAAGGATTCCTTCGATTTTTTCAACGATCCGGCTGGTGCCCACGGTCACGGTTTTGGCCTGATGTTTGATGGCATCGATGGGGCGGGCCATTTGATTGATCGTTTCGCCAAGACAATCGAAAAGGGTGTTCAGCATATTGCCGGCCGTCCCCTTGATACCGAAATCAACAACGAAATCAGATGCGGGGAGTTTGCCGGCCAGATATTTGGACAACAATGTCAAATCGGATGAAGCCTCGACTCCCAGAGTGGCCGAAAAGCGATTGGCGGCTTTTTTCTGTCGAAATTCATTATAAAAACTGACGATTTTCTCTTTGAATGTTTTTTCGAGGATGATTTCGAAAATATCGAGCCCCTTATGGGTATAGTTGTCAGTAATTTTCTGAAGATCCTGGCGGAAGCGGTAAAAAAAGTGAGATCCTTCGTTGATGGACAGCGCCGCATAATAACCCCAAATATGCCCTGCCAGAGTATTGACAATGGGTGCCAGATGCTGCTCGACGGGCGGCACGTGAAAAACATCGGCGGCATACGGATTAAAGCGCTCCTCACCTTCATCGGCAATAACGATGGGTGTCGCCTTGTGAGCGTGGAAGATGGCGGTATCCTTAACGATATCACCAATGACGGTACCCTTTGCACCGGCGGCACACACAATGATGAGCGGCTCGGCCGAAAGGTCGATGTGTTTTTTATCTTCAACGTAGTCGGAGGAAATGGTTTTATAGCAAAGCTCGCTCAGTTTTATTCGGATTTCATCGGCCGAGGCCTTATTCGGTCCGCTTCCCACGGCGGCCCAGTGTGTTTTGGATACGGCAATCCGTTTGGCCGATTTCTCGATTTGTTTTTGCTTGGTAATGATTTTGCGCATACAGTCGGGAAGCTGAAGCAGCTGCTGGATTTCGTGCGCGATGAATTTTTGGTTTCGTCTGCCCAGAAGATCAGCCAAATAAAGACCGATAATGGCCCCGGCTACAATCTGGGAATAGAAAGCTTTGGTGGAGGCGACCGACATCTCAATATCGCGTCCGCCACTGGTGTAAAAGACCCCGTCCACTTTAAACGTAATGTCGGAATCCCTCCGGTTTACGATCGCCATAGTGTGGGCCCCAATCTCGCGAACCATATCGACCGTGCGATTGGTATCGGTGGTTGTTCCGGATTGACTTATGGCAATGATAAGGGTGTCCTGCATGCCAGCGCTGGAACCGTTTTCGTTCAGTTTGAACCCTGAAAGCTCGGACGCTTTTAGGGCACCGATTTTAAGCAGGGGATCATTAAGGTAGTAGGATGAGATGTCGGCGCAGGCAAGGGCTGCCACCCCGGCCGTGCCCTGTCCGACAAAGAAGATGCTTCGAATTTTACGAGGGCTGTCAAAGGGTGCGCGGAGGGCCTCCTTAATCGATTCGGGTACGATACTTTCATCCAGCGTAATTTGATGACGCTTTTGCTCATCGCCTCTAATTTTCCATCGATTTTGAAGTGTTTTTTCGACCGATGAGGGGGATTCAGAGATTTCTTTTAGAAAGTAATGCGGAAAATTCTGACGATCGATATCCCTTGGGGTAATCCGGGTCGTTTTAATATCCTCCGGGCCCAAAGGAACAGGAGTCCCGTCGTATAACAAAGACTGGATGCCGTCTAATCCGCCCGCGGAGTCCTGACTCAAGATAACCATCTGCCCCGCCGGTTTAGCGGTGGAGCCATGAGCTGCTTTTGCGCCTTCCAATTTTATAAAAAAGGGCGTCTCTTCCACCAGCCCGTAAATTTCCGAACTGGGCATGTAATGATCATCTGATAATCCGATAAAAAGGGCTTGACCGCTTCCTCTTTGAGCGAAGAAAATTTTGCCGGGCGCCAGATCGGTGTGCATGCAAATGGCATGCGATCCCTCAAAGTCGTTCACCGCCAGACGAAATGCTTCTTGTACATCTGCGCCCCGGTGAATGTGCTTTTCGATTTGAAGCGGTATTATTTTTGTATCGGTTGAAATCGCCTCGGGAATGACGTTGCTCTCTTTTTCAAACGCTTTTTTTAAGGTCAGATAATTATCGATATCTCCGTTTAAGGAGGCGTGGATAATACTACTGGGTGCTGCCCCGTTGGGTGAGGTTTTATTGTCCACAGGGTGGCAGTTGGCTTCCGTAATGGCTCCCACCGACGCCCAGCGGGTGTGACACGAAATGGTGAAATTGCGATGCGTGATTTCGGTCAGGGTTTGAAGGATCTTATCTTTGCGGATCTGGTTGCGTAAAAAGGCGATGTTATCCCCTAATCTTCCGATTTCAGATGCGACCTTATAGGTTAGTGAAATCGAAAGAATCGCCTGGCCCGCAGCATCCTTTGATTCACGCAGACTGATTCCGCGGTTGATGAGCACCGCCTGGAGAGTGCGTGCCGTAAACTGATCGATCAGATTTTGCTGCTTGAGGGAGTCGGTGAAGCTTTCAAATTGGGTTTTGTCAAAAACGAACATTAAGGATAAACCGGCTGAATCCCTGCCTCTCACTTCCAGCCGGTCTATGCTGTTTAATACCGTATTGATCTGCTTGAAGATCGTTATCGTGGCAGGGGTGGCATTTGTTTGCGAGAGACTGCAGAGGGTTTTTATTTTGTCGATGTTATCCAGGATCTCGCGCGACAGGCACCAGGCAATGTCTTTAAGGGTTTCAATCCGACCGGACATCGTTGAAACGGCATCGGAAGTGAGATGACCCATGTGTTCGACGAGGAGTTGTTCCTCCTTTTGCGCGAGCCGTTTCAGATCATCGGCAAGGTGGTTGATACTTGCCTGAAGTGTGGAATTGGAGAAAATCTCCCCAAAAGGGACATCACATTTTAATCTGCGCGCGGCTTTTAAAAGGGATGTAATGATCTGTTCACCACAAAAATATTGATCGTCCAGAGACCAATCGTTCTTTAGACAGTTAATATATCCTTTGGTTTTTATTTTTTGAACGGATTGAGCCAAGCCTTTAATATCTGCAGGCTTAGAGGATCGGTTCTTCTGCTTGAAGGTGAGCATTCCTGCGATTCCGCACATTTTATAAAATCCTTTTAGGTCGGTTGTTTTTTAAGGGTTGTTTTTTGGGCGGCATAGTAGCGGCCAAAATAGGCTTTAATGGCCTGACGGGCATAGTAACTCGCTCTGCGTCCGATGTACTTTTCGTGCGCCACGAAGACGGATAAGACGATTTTGGCAGGTCCCTTTTTTTCGCGCGCAAATCCGACAAACCAGTCGAAGCGTGCGTCGTGGGATTGATTGTCGATGGAGCCCGTTTTTCCTCCTAAATAGAGTTTTGAGAGAACCTTGTCCCGCCGGTGACCTTTAAATCCCTTTCGCAACGTTCCCGATGTTACCGTAGCGACCATCATGCTCTGAA